>CADBUK010000115.1 GCA_902797915.1 Oscillospiraceae bacterium | reverse complement strand
TCCCCTATTAGGGGAAATGTCTGCAAGGCAGACAAAAGGGTCTGGAGCCCGCTCCAAGCGTAGCCCTCCCGAAATTCTCCATTCTCCATTCTACATTCTACATTCCAAAGGAAATATTATGGCATTTGAAGGACTTAGCGAACGCCTGGAAAATTCCTTTAAGAAGTTAAGAGCTAAGGGCAAGCTTACCGAGGCGGACGTCAAGGAGGCAATGCGCGAGGTCAGACTCGCACTGCTCGAAGCTGATGTAAACTACAAGGTTTCCAAGGAGTTTACCAAAAAAGTGACCGACCGTGCAATCGGCGCCGACGTAATGGAGAGCCTGACACCCGGTCAGATGGTCATTAAAATTGTAAATGAAGAACTCACCGAGCTGATGGGAGGCAACGAGGCAAGGCTCGCGATTGCGAACCACCCGCCCACCATCATTATGATGTGCGGTCTGCAGGGAAGCGGTAAAACCACCCACTCCGCAAAACTTGCGCTGAAGTTAAAGAAGGAAGGTCACCGACCGCTCCTCGTAGCCTGTGACGTATACCGACCGGCGGCAATTAAGCAGCTTCAGGTTGTCGGCGAGCAGGTCGGCGTTCCTGTTTTTGAAATGGGTACTGAAAATCCCGTTCATATTGCAGAGGAAGCCATTAAGCACGCAAAGGACCACGGCAATGATTATGTGTTTCTTGATACTGCGGGCCGTCTGCATATTGACGAGGAACTTATGCAGGAGCTTCAGAATATCAGGGCAACCGTTCATCCTAACGAAATTCTGCTTGTTATTGACGCAATGACGGGTCAGGACGCTGTAAACGTTGCAAAAAGCTTTAACGAAACGCTCGGTATAGACGGCGTTATTCTTACAAAGCTTGACGGCGATACCCGCGGCGGTGCGGCGCTTTCCGTAAGGGCTGTAACGGGTAAGCCTATTAAATTTGTCGGCACGGGCGAAAAGCTCGGCGACCTTGAAACCTTCCACCCAAGCCGTATGGCTTCCCGTATTCTCGGAATGGGCGATGTGCTTTCCTTCATTGAAAGGGCGGAGCAGAGCCTTGACGAGAAAAAAGCGGCAGAGCTTGAACGAAAGCTGGCTAAGAATAAATTTGACCTTAACGATTTGCTTGACCAGTTTGAGCAGCTTGAGCGTATGGGCAGCATTAAGGATACAATTAAAATGATTCCGGGGCTCGGCTCAAAGATTAGAGATGAGGATATTGACGAGGGCGCGTTTGACCGCTTCCGTGCAATCATTTTCTCAATGACTAAAGAGGAAAGAGCTCATCCCGAAATCATTAATCCGTCAAGAAAACGCAGAATTGCAGCAGGCTGCGGCAGACAGGTAGAGGACGTTAATAAGCTCCTTTCCCAGTTTAAGCAGATGAAAAAGATGATGAGCCAGTTCAGCGGCAATAAAGGCGGACCGAAGGTAAGTAAAAAAATGCGCCGTTTAATGCAGCAAAATCCCGAAATGGCTGAAAAGATGATGGGAATGACAGGCGGCGCAAAAAACAATAATCCGTTCGGATTTTAATTTGTATTAACCCAATTTTAATTTCAGATTATCAGTTTAATTTAAGATTATTTTTGGTTAGTAAATATTAAGTATAGCATTTTTGGAGGTAACTAAAATGGCAGTAAAAATCAGACTTCGCAGAATGGGCGCAAAGAAAGCTCCTTTCTACCGTGTTGTAGTTGCAGATTCAAGATATCCGAGAGACGGTCGTTTCATCGAGGAAATCGGAACTTATAACACAATGGTTGAGCCTGCAGAAATCAAAATTGATGCAGAAAAGGCTAAGAAGTGGATTGCAAACGGTGCTCAGCCTACTGATACCGTTAAGAGCATTCTTAAAAAAGAAGGCATCCTTTAATCTTAATTTGTGTTACGCAGTTAAGAATTAAACGGAGGTGTGTTCTTTGAAAGATTTGTTAATATCCATCACAAAGGGGTTAGTTGATAATCCCGATGCTGTAGTCGTTGATGTTGATGAACCTAATGAAGAAGGCGTAATCTATTATCATCTTCACGTTGCTGAGGAGGATATGGGCAGAGTAATCGGCAAGCAGGGCAGAATTGCAAAGGCAATCCGTGTTGTTATGCGTGCTGCTGCAACAAGAAACGACCAGAAAATTTCAGTTGAGATTGACTGATTATATTCAATGCGCCCTCATTTTGTAAGGGCGCTTGTTTTTTTGGAGAAAAAATGAAACAGTATTTGGAAATCGGAAAAATCGTTAACACCCACGGTCTGAAGGGCGAGGTTAAACTTGAGCTGTGGTGCGATGACGTTGATTATTTAAAGCAGTTCAAAACCGTATATCTTGATGAAAACGGAACTCAGGCGTTAACCCTCGTTTCAGCACGTCCGCAGAAAAACCACGCCATTGTCAAACTTGCAGAGACGGGCAGTATTGAGGAGGCTGAAAAGCTCAGGGGCAGGGTGCTTTACGCTAACCGTGACGACGCTGTTCTTGAGGAAGGGCACAACTATATTGACGATATTATCGGCTGTTACGTTGTTGACTCGGAAACGGAGCAGGAATACGGCAGGGTTTGCGACGTGCTCAACTACGGCGCGTCGGACATTCTGGACGTTGAAAGCTGGGGCAAGCACACGCTTATTCCTATGATTGACGAGGTTATTGTTGAAATTGACGTTGAATTTCAGGTAATCAGAATTAAACCTATGAAGGGGCTTTTTGATGAGAATTGATATTTTAACACTGTTTCCCGAAATGTGCGAGGCATATACAAACGAAAGTATTCTCGGCAGGGCGCAGAAGGCGGGCAAAGTGCAGATTGTGTGCACCGATATCCGCAATTACACAAGGGATAAGCACCGCCGCGTTGACGACACGCCTTACGGCGGCGGAATGGGTATGATTATGCAGGTTGAGCCCGTGTATGATTGCTATATGGATATATGCGCACAGACAGGCACTAAGCCCCATCTTATTTACCTTACGCCACAGGGCAAAACCTTAACTCAGCAAAGGGTCAAGGAGCTTGCGCAGCTTGATAACATCGCGCTTCTCTGCGGGCATTACGAGGGTATTGACGAGCGTGTTATCGAGGAGCTACAGCCCGAGGAAATTTCTGTTGGCGACTATGTTCTGACGGGCGGCGAGCTGCCCGCGCTGATTGTTGCCGACGCGGTTTCGCGTATGCTTCCGGGCGTTCTTTCGGACGAGGAATGCTTTACCGAGGAAAGCCATTATAATTCACTGCTCGAATATCCGCAGTACACGCGCCCGTTTGAGTGGCACGGCAGGCAGGTGCCCGAGGTTTTGCTTACGGGGCACCACGCAAACGTTGAAAAATGGCGCAGGGAGCAGTCGCTTCAGCGCACGCTGGAACGCCGTCCCGATATGCTTTCTAATGCGGAATTAACAAAAGCTGATACCGATTATCTTAACAAATTTAAAAACAATCAAGCAAAGTAAACAGAAGTTTTTAACGCTTGATAATTGTTAATGAATATTTATGTGAAATCTGCACAAAATCACTTACAATATTTTGTGTTTAATTAATTACTCATACGAACTTTGCCTCAACTTGTTGACCTTTTGATTTTTATTGATATAATATGTAACGACAAATAAATATTAATCATTTTATCTAAATGAAGAGAGGTCACATTTATGTTCGTTAAAGATGTTAAAGTTGAAAATCAGGTAGGTCTTCACGCTCGTCCGGCAACATTTTTCATTCAGAAAGCTAACGAGTTCAAATCATCAATCTGGGTTGAAAAGGAAGAGAGAAGAGTAAACGCAAAATCACTCCTCGGTGTGCTTTCACTCGGCATTATGGGCGGCACTGATATCCGCATTATTGCTGACGGCGCTGATGAGGAAGAGGCTGTTGAAGGTCTTGTTGCTCTCGTAAAAAGCGGTTTTACCGACTAATCCCTTTCTCAACATTTATTTAATTTGTTAACGATATTTACGGCGCTTCGGCGCCGTATTTTTTTTCTTTACCGCAAATTCCGTTTGTGTTATTATATTATCAATAAGCTTCATTTTTGGGTGTTAATATGACGGAAAAGGAACTTCGCAAAAAAGCGATGGCACTCCCGCAGCAGCCGGGCGTGTATATAATGAAAAACAAAAGTAAAAAAATCATATATATCGGCAAGGCAAAAAAGCTTAAAAACCGCGTGTCGTCTTACTTTGGCTCACATTCAAACCATTCCTTAAAGGTTATCAGAATGGTTGAAAACGTTGACGATTTTGATTACATTCTTGTTGATACCGAGTTTGAAGCGCTTGTGCTTGAATGCTCGCTGATTAAACAGCACCAGCCCAAGTACAACATTCTTCTCAAGGACGATAAGGGCTATAACTATATCAAGATAACGAAGGACGATTTTCCACGGATTTCAGAGTGTAAGCGTATTGACGATGACGGCGCAACCTATATCGGCCCCTATGTTTCAAATTTCTCTGTAAAACAGGCGGTTGAGGAAACGCTGAAGATTTTCAAACTGCCACGTTGCAACAAGCGTTTTCCGCAGGATTACGGCAAAAGCCGCCCCTGCCTGAACGGCTTTATGGGTATTTGCTCAGCCCCGTGCGCAGGAAAAATCAGCAAGGAAGAATATCAGAAAAATATTGCCGACGCTATTGCGTTTTTAAAGGGCGGCAGTCAGCAGGCGGTAAGGGAAATGACCGCGCAGATGAACGAGCTTTCGGAAAACCTGCAGTTTGAGGAAGCCGCAAAGCTGCGCGACAGGATTAAAGCAATCAAAAACCTTGACGAAAAGCAAAAGGTTGTTTCCATAAACGTACCCGAGGAGGATACCTTTGCCCTCGTTAACGGCAAGAAAAAGGCGTGCTTTGAGGTTCTGCGCTTTGAGGGCGGCAGACTTACTGACAGCGAGCACTGGCTGATAGACTCGGTTGAGGACGTTCCTGCCGCAAGGCTTGAGCTTATTGAGCGCTATTACTCAATGCGCCCGCGCGTTCCCGCCAGAATTGCGCTTGACGGCGAGGTTGAGGATGAGGAGCTGCTCAGGCAGTTTCTTGAAAGTCAGCGCGGCAAAAAGGTTGAGTTCATACACCCGCAAAAGGGCGAGCATTTTTCAATTATAAAAATGTGCATACAAAACGCAAATGAACACCTTGCGCAGAATGACGGCAGACTCGGCAAGGAATACGCCGCGCTTGAGGAGCTTGCGCAGCTTCTCGGTCTGCCCAAGCCCCCCGAGTATATTGAAAGCTACGATATTTCCCATACCTTCGGCGCGGATAACGTTGCGGGAATGATTGTTTTTCACAACGGCAGACCGATGAAATCCGCATATAAACGCTTTTCAATCAAGGGCTTTGAGGGGCAGAACGACGTCGGCTCAATGAACGAGGTTTTAACCCGCAGGTTTAATCATTATTATAATGACGGGGAGGACAGCACCTTTAAAATCCTGCCCGATTTGATTTTGCTTGACGGCGGCGAGCCGCAGGTTAACGCAGTGCTGCCCGTAATAAAGCAGATGAATATTGATGTTCCCGTTTTCGGTATGGTTAAGGACAGCAGACACCGCACGCGCGCAATTGCTTATAACGGCGGCGAAATTGAGATTAATTCCCACCGCGCCGCGTTCACTCTTGTTTCAAATATGCAGGAGGAGGTGCACCGCTTCGCAGTATCTTACCATCACAAAAAGCACCAAAAATCCACGCTTTCCTCAAGTCTGCTGCAAATTGACGGCATAGGCGAGGCAAAGGCGAAGGCATTATTAAAGCACTTTAAAACCATAGGTAAAATAAAGGAGTGCAGCGTGGAGGATTTGGAGGCTTGTCCGTCAATATCGCACAAAAACGCAGTTGATATTTTCAATTTTTACCATAATTCGTAAAAATCCATTTTGTAACTTGACTATATAGTTTCAGGTGGGTATAATAAATAAGTAAAAATATTTAGAAATATTGCAGTCGGGTATGCTGATATGATGAGAGTAATAACAGGCACGGCGGGCGGCAGAAGGCTCCAAACCCTTCCGGGAGAGGAAATAACGCGCCCCACCTCCGAAAGCGTAAAGGAAGCGCTTTTCAGTATGATTCAATTTGAAATTGAAGATAAACGAGTGCTTGATTTATTCGCAGGTTGCGGCCAGCTCGGAATTGAAGCCCTTTCCCGCGGCGCCCGCGTTTGCACCTTTGTTGAAAACAGCAAAGCCGCAATGGCGGTTGTTGAAAGCAATATTTCTCACTGTGGATTTAAGGAAAATTCACAAACCGTTTTTTGCGATGCTATCGGCTTTCTTTCAAGAAAGGGCGTTTATGACATCGCGTTTCTTGACCCGCCGTATCACAAGGGCTTGGTTACCGCGGCTCTGCCGAAGCTTGCCCCGCTTATGAGCGAGGATGGTATCATCGCCTGTGAAACTGCAAGGGACGAAATTCTGCCGGAGGAGTTTGACGGCTTTAAAACTTACCGCAGCAGGAATTACGGCAAGGTTAAAATCACTCTTTACCGAAAGGACAGTAATTTTTAATGAAAATTGCAATTTGCCCCGGTAGCTTTGACCCTGTAACCCTCGGTCACAAGGATATTATTGAGCGCACGGCGGAGCTGTTTGATAAGGTTATTGTTCTTGTAATGAGCAACAGCGTTAAAAGCCCTCTGTTTTCACTTGAGGAGCGTATGGATATGATTAAACGTTGCGTTAATATGGGCAACGTTGAGGTTGATACATACAACGGGCTTCTTGTGAATTACGCAAGGGAAAATAATGCGGTTGCAATCGTTAAGGGCTTGAGGGCGGTTTCGGATTTCGATTACGAATTCCAGCAGGCGCTCACAAATAAAAGCCTTTACCCTGAGATTGAAACGGTGTTCATCGCCGCAAGGGGCGAGAATATGTTTCTTTCATCAAGTATGGTTAAAGAGGTTTGCCGCCTCGGCGGTGATGTTTCACAATTTGTTCCCGGCGAAATTTTAGATGATGTTATAAAAAGATGTAAAGGAGAAAAATAAAATGACCAATACCGATATTTTACTTGAGGATTTAGAGGATGTGCTTGACGACGCTACGTCCGTGCCGATGTCCAAAAAAAGCCTTGTTGACGTTGAGAAAATCAAGACTATTATTGAGGATATCCGTTTAAATACCCCTCAGGAGACAAAGCAGGCAAAGGCTATTGTTGATTCAAGAAACAACATTCTTGAGGAGGCAAAGAAAGAGGCTGCCGATATTATCGCAGAGGCTCAGGCTCAGGCTCGTGAGCTCGTTGCAAGAGACCAGATTACGCAGACCGCTCAGGCTGAGGCTGCTGACATTATCGCCAAGGCTCACGAGGAGGGCGAAACCTATATCCACAATGCTCAGAATCAGGCTTCCGAAATTCTCGGCAACGCAACCACTCAGGCTAACGATATGGTTACCTCCGCTCAGAATAAGAGCCGCGAAATGCTTACAGCCGTTAATAACTATGCCGATGATACCCTTCTTTCAATTGATGATTCTCTCTATAAGGCACTCGCCGACGTAAGAAGAATCCGTCAGGGTATTATGAATAAGAAAAACGGCAGCAACTAATTTATAACACAATAAAAAACAGGGAGGGTTTTGCACCCTCCCGTTTTGCGTTTTGGAATAAAATATGAATCACAATATGAAATTAAACAACGCTCCGTTTGAAATGATAAAAAACGGAACAAAAACAATTGAGCTTCGCCTTTATGATGATAAGCGACGCAGAATTAAAATAGGGGATACAATCCGTTTCAAAGCTAAAGCAGGCTCGGTAACGGCAACCGTAAAAGCACTTCACATCTTCCGAAACTTTGAAGAATTGTATGCAGCGTTACCGCTTGACAAATGCGGTTATTCATCAAATGAGGTTGCAACTGCTTCGCCTGATGATATGCTTGAATACTATTCAAAAGAGCAGATTGAAAAATACGGCGTTGTAGGAATTGAAATAGAGGTACAATAATGCTTGGTAAAAAAGTTAAAGTTACGGTTGACAGACCGATGGGAACCTATCATCCGCAGCATAAGGATTTATTTTATCCGATTAACTACGGATATATTGAGGGCATAATTGCTCCCGACGGCGAGGAGCAGGACGCATATATTCTCGGCGTTGATACTCCCGTTGACGAATTCGAGGGTATCGTTATTGCCATC
>CADBUK010000114.1 GCA_902797915.1 Oscillospiraceae bacterium | reverse complement strand
GTCAGGCTACCAAGGACGCAGGCAAAATCGCAGGTCTTGAGGTTAAGAGAATTATCAACGAGCCCACCGCTGCTGCGCTTGCTTTCGGTATTGATAAGGAAGAGGACCAGAAGGTTATGGTTTACGACCTCGGCGGCGGTACGTTTGACGTTTCAATTATTGAGATGGGCGACGGCGTTCAGGAGGTTCTTGCAACCGCAGGTAACAACCGTCTCGGCGGCGACGATTTTGATAAGAAGATTATGGACTGGATTGTTGCCGAGTTCAAAAAGAGCAACGGCATCGACCTTTCAACAGACAAGATGGCTATGCAGCGCGTTAAGGAAGCGGCTGAAAAGGCAAAGATTGACCTTTCGGGTATGACCACCGCTCAGATTTCACTGCCGTTCATCACTGCTGACGCAACAGGCCCCAAGCACCTTGAGCTTACTATTACAAGAGCGCAGTTTAACCAGATGACCGCAGACCTTGTTGAAGCAACAATGGGTCCCGTTCGTCAGGCTATGAAGGACAGCGGACTTTCAATGAACGAGATTGACAAGGTTCTTCTTGTAGGCGGTTCAACACGTATTCCCGCCGTTCAGGAGGCTATTCAGAAGTTCAGCGGCAAGGAGCCGTTCAAGGGCATTAACCCCGATGAATGTGTTGCTATGGGCGCGGCGCTTCAGGGCGGCGTTCTCGGCGGCGACGTTAAGGGTCTGCTTCTTCTTGACGTTACTCCGCTTTCACTCGGTATTGAAACAATGGGCGGCGTAAACACCGTTATCATTGAAAGAAATACAACCATTCCTACAAAGAAATCACAGATTTTCTCAACCGCTGCAGACAATCAGACCTCCGTTGAGGTTCACGTTCTTCAGGGCGAAAGACAGTTTGCAAAGGACAACAAGACTCTTGGTATGTTCCACCTGGATGGTATCCTTCCTGCACGCAGAGGCGTTCCGCAGATAGAGGTTACCTTTGATATTGACGCAAACGGCATTGTTCACGTTTCCGCTAAGGACCTTGGCACAGGTAAGGAACAGAACATCAGCATTACAGCATCCTCAAATATGAGCAAGGAGGATATTGAAAAGGCTGTTAAGGAAGCAGAGCAGTTTGCAGAGGAAGATAAGAAAAAGAGAGAGGCTGTTGACCTCAAGAACGGCGCAGAGCAGCTCGTTTACCAGACTGAGCAGCTTCTCAGCGAAAACGGCGACAAGTTTGCCGCTGACGATAAGTCGGCTCTTGAAGCTAAAACAGAGGCTCTTAAAGAAGCGTTAAAGGGTGATAATCTTGACGCAATCAAGTCTGCTCAGGATGACCTTCAGAACAAGTTCTACGAGGTTTCTCAGAAGATGTATCAGGCTGCAGCTCCTCAGGGCGACGCAGGCGCAGACCCGAACGCTCAGGCAGGCGGCAACGGCGGCTATACCGATACTGATTACACAGAGGTTGAAGATAACTAAAAATTTTGGGCGGTTAACTCCGCCCAAAATTTAAATGAAGAATGAATAGTGAATAATGAATAATTTCGGGAGGGGTACCCTCACCCATTTTTAATTATTCATTATTCATTAAACTAGTACACTGGAGGCAGATATATGCCCGAAAAAAGAGATTACTACGAGGTGCTCGGCATTTCCAAGGGCGCTTCGGAAGATGAAATAAAAAAAGCATACAGGCAAACGGCAAAGAAATATCATCCCGATTTGCACCCCGACGATAAGGTTGCAGAGGAAAAGTTCAAGGAATGTAACGAGGCTTACGAGGTGCTTTCCGACCCGCAGAAAAAGGCGCGTTACGACCAGTTCGGCTTTGCAGGCGTTGACCCTAATTACGGCGCAGGGCAGGGCGGTTACGGCGGTCCCGGCGGCTTCGGCTTTGAGGGCGATATTGACCTTGGCGACATTTTCTCCTCCATTTTCGGCGGTGGCGGCGGTTTCGGCGGCTTCGGCGGCAGGGCAAACCCGAACGCTCCGCAAAGGGGCAGCGACGTTCAGGTTCGCGTAAGCCTTACCTTTGAGGAGGCTGCAAAGGGCTGCAAAAAAACCGTTGAGGTGCCGAGGATTGAGGATTGCTCGGAATGCGGCGGCACAGGCGCGGCAAAGGGCACGTCGCCTAAAACCTGTTCGGAATGCGGCGGCAAGGGCTTTGTTAACGTTCAAAGCAGAACAGCCTTCGGCGTTATGAGCACCCAGAGAACCTGCTCTGCCTGCGGCGGCAGGGGTAAGATTGTTGAAACCCCGTGCCCCAAGTGCAGCGGTAAGGGCAAGGTTAGGCGCAAGAATAAGATTGACGTTAATATCCCCGCGGGTATTGACGACGGTCAGGTTATCAATATGCGCGGCTTCGGCAACAGCGGCTTAAACGGCGGTCCCGCGGGCGATTTAAAGGTTGTTGTAAGCATTAAGCAGCACAAGTATTTTGAGCGCGACGGCTTTAATGTTTGGTTTGAAAAGCACGTTTCAATCATTGAGGCGACGCTCGGCGCAGAGCTTCAGGTGCCGACGCTTGACGGCGACGTTAAGTATAATCTTCCCGCAGGCACGCAGTCGCACGAGGTGTTCAAGCTCAAGGGCAAGGGCATTCAGAGGCTCAATTCTGTCGGCAGGGGCGACCAGTTTGTGCGCGTAATTGTTGATATTCCCAAGGAATTAACTGACGAGCAAAGGGCAATCCTGCTTCAGTTTGACAAGAATTATGTTCCCCCGAAGAATGTCGGCAAGGAAGGCTTTTTTGACAAATTTAAGAAAAAATAATTAATTTAATATATTATTAACATCTTTGAGATATACTAAATCCGAACGCTGAGGCGTTCGGATTTTTTTTAGAGGTTAAGTAATATGAGCAAACTAACTATTGCCGTTGCAGGCACGGGCTACGTAGGCCTTTCAAACGCCGTTCTGCTTTCGCAGAACAACCGCGTTTTTGCAGTTGATATTATTCAGGAAAAGGTGGATTTGATAAACATCGGAAAATCCCCGATTGCAGATGCGGAAATTTCCGATTACCTTGCAAACCACGCGCTTGATTTAACCGCCACAACCGACGCGGAAACGGCGTATTCTCAGGCGGATTTTGTTATTATTTCAACACCGACGGATTACGATGAAACAAAAAATTATTTTAACACGGGCTCCGTTGAGGCGGTGCTTTCGCTTATTGAAAAGCATAATCCCGACGCCGTTGCGGTTGTAAAGTCAACCGTTCCCGTAGGCTTTACAAAATCAATGCAGGAAAAATTCCCGAGCCTTAAAATCATTTTCAGTCCCGAGTTTTTGCGCGAGGGCAGGGCGCTTTATGACAATCTGTACCCGAGCCGAATTATCGTCGGCGCTGACGATGAGCTGAAACCGCAGGCGCAGGAATTTGCGGCGCTGCTTGCGCAGGGCGCAATTAAAGAGGATATTCCGATTTTGATTATCAACCCCACGGAAGCGGAGGCGGTTAAGCTTTTTGCAAACACTTATCTTGCCCTGCGCGTAAGCTATTTTAACGAGCTTGACACTTATGCGGAAATTCACGGGCTTAATACGGCGCAGATTATTGAGGGTATCGGGCTTGACCCCAGAATCGGAACTCATTACAACAATCCCTCTTTCGGCTACGGCGGTTACTGCCTGCCTAAAGACACGAAGCAGCTGCTTGCAAACTATGCCGATATTCCCGAAAACCTTATTCGCGCAATTGTTGAGTCCAACCAGACCCGCAAGGATTTTATTGCCCGCCGTGTGCTTGATTTGGCGGGGCACAGCCAGACGGACGCCGCAACAATCGGCGTTTACAGGCTGACTATGAAATCAAATTCGGACAACTTCCGCCAAAGCTCAATTCAGGGCGTTATCAAAAACATCAAGGGCGAGGGCGCAGAGGTAATTATTTATGAGCCCACGCTGGAGGACGGCGACGTTTTCTTCGGCAACAGGGTGGTTAACGACCTTGACGAGTTTAAAAAGCGCAGCGCCGTAATCATCGCAAACCGTATGAGCGAGGAATTAAAGGACGTTGCGGATAAGGTTTATACCCGCGATATTTACGGCAGGGATTAAAGCCTTTGACATAGCGGCGGATTAGTGCTAATATATTCTCGTTTGATTGAGAGGTTATGTTATGGCACATCCTATAAAGCATTTTGTTACAATTACAAAGCATCGCCACAGGGTAATGCTGCACTGCTTCAGGGCGGGGATACCGCTTCAGGGCATTAAGCACGATTTGTCCAAGTATTCGCCCACGGAGTTTATTCCGGGCGCAAAGTATTACCTCGGCAGCCGTTCGCCTAATGAGGCGGAGCGTGAGGATAAGGGCTACTCGCAGGCGTGGATGCACCATAAGGGCAGAAACCGCCACCACTACGAGTACTGGACGGATTACAGCCCCGAAACCAAAAGGATGTCGCCCGTTGAAATGCCCGTTAAGTACGTTAAGGAAATGTTTTGCGACCGCGTTGCCGCCAGCAAAATATATCAGGGTAAAAACTATACGGACGCGCACCCGCTTGCTTATTTCAGTCGCGCCAAGGACCATATTATGATTCATCCCAAAACGGCAGAGCTGCTTGAAAGCTGGTTGGTTATGCTGAAGGAAAAGGGGGAAAAGGCAACCTTTGCCCATATCCGAAAACTGAAATAAAAAAGACTACTTCGTCGGGGCTGTTGGTTCCCTTGAAGTAGTCTTTTTGTTTACCATTTGTTATGCACGTGCTCGGCAAAAACGAGTTTGTCTTTAACCTCAATCTTTGTGCCGTCGTCAAGAATTGCGGTGCCCGAAAGCAAGCCGAAAACCTGATGGGGAAGCATACAGATAACCTTTAAATCAAACGGCGCCTGCCTGTCAATAATGGGCTTAAAGGTCATTTCAAAACGCCCGTCGGAGCTTGTAAAAGTCCAGGGCTCAGTGTACTTGTATTCGCCGTTTTCCTGCGGAATGTTAAAGGTTATGTCCTCAAGCTTATGGGATTTGCCGTTGTAAAACAGCATATTTTCGCTTGCGGCGGAGGTGTTGCCGAAGCCGTAGCCGATGTTAAAGCCGAAGCGGCTGCCGTCCTCAAGCACCATCTGCCCCGAGCCCCAGTACCAAGTGTTATCGTAAGTCCAAACGCCTCTGCCCCAGTCGAGCGTGCCGAGCGCGCCGTTTGCCGCGTTGAACTCATAACGCCTGCCGTCAAACTCAAAAAAGCCCTCTGCGCGCATACAGTTGATTTTCTGATTGTAGTAAAAATGTTTGTCCTTATCAAACGGGGTTGCAATAACCATACTTTCCTCAGGCGCGTCGGACAGGGTAACGTCAAACACAAGGCATTTCTTTGTGTTGCAAAAATTGTCGTAAGTGCCGTGAAGGTGGCGGGTTTTGCCGTCGTTTTCAAACTTCATATCCGCCGTGCCCACCTTTGCGCAGGTGTTGCCGCTTTCGCTTGTTGACGGCAGATTAAGCTTGCCCAGCGGCATCAGACCGATTTCGGAATCGTTAAGCTGCGTCGGGCTTTCCCCGTATTCAAGCACGGAAATTGAAAGGCAGCTTACAAAGCCTGCGTCGGAAATGGTCAGGCAAAGCCCGTAATCCTGAGTGCCGATATAGTAATAATCCCATTCTTTAATGCGGATTTTCGGCGCCTTAATATCATTTCTGCTGTATTGCCAGTAAAGCTTTTTTGCATATCCGGGCTCTTTTATGTTCCCGTTTTCGTCAAGCAGTCTTTGCGGTGCGGTAATTTCGTGCTGCATAAAATCATCTCCTAAGAAATTATAATACAAATGCGCAAAAATGAAAAGATAAAAAACAGGCTCGGTCAAGCCTGTTTATTG
>CADBUK010000113.1 GCA_902797915.1 Oscillospiraceae bacterium | reverse complement strand
CGCCGAGGGGTCTGCCTAAATATCCGCCGCCGTAATAGCCGTTCTGACCCGCTGAGGTTGAGCCTGTATCCTCACTGTACTGTTCGGCAAGCTTTGCAAATTCAAGCTCGGTCTTATCCCCTTCGTTATAAGTGTCAAGAATGGAATTAGCCTCCTCATAAGCGCTTTCCCAATCCTGTTCGGTTGCCTCTGCGGCGCTGTCGTCCGCTGTTTCGCCGTCTTCTGCCGCCGCACTGTCTTCCGAAGCGGTTTCGTCAGTCTTAGGCATAATAAGAATGTGGCGAACGGAATAAACCTCGGTTTCATCGAGCGCTGGCTCTGAGGTTTTCATTATGATAGTAATAATCGCATTATCCTCATTCGGATAAACCATAGTTGAATTAACTGCCGTGTCGTCACTGAAAAGCCAGTCTGCAACGTCGGTTGAATACTTGCTTTCAACATCCGTCTTGCTCTGAGTTGACTCCATTGAGTTCTGAAGATAATCAACAGCGTCCTGCTCATCAGTGAAATAACCTGCTGAAATATACTTTTGAATCATATCTGCGCAAGCTTCGGGAACGGCAAGCTTCATTGACTCAACGTCTGTAAAGGTTTCGCTGAGTTCCTGAGCTTTCTGGAGAGCGGCAGCCTTTGTTGTATCGTCAGTTGTGTCATAGTCCATTTCAATAATTGCATAGGACGCAGACTTATAAGAATCCGTATTATCATTGAAATACGCCGTGGTTTCCTCGTCCGTGGGTCTGTTAAGAATCTGGGACTGATAATAGTAAGTTCCTGCAATATAATACTGCTCAAGGAATTTGCGCAGCGTAGCCTCGCCGCAGTACTCGCCGTAGTTTTCGGAAATATACTCGTTAATGCTCTGGCCGGACTGAGCGGCGGTGGTCTGAAGTTCGGAAATCTGAGAATCAATATTCTGCTTTTGTTCGTCAGTCAGCTCAATACCGGCCTTAACGCCCTGCTCGTAATAATAGATGTTCAGCTTTAATCTTTCCTTGGTCTGCTGCTCAAAGAAATCAAGCCAAGAGATTTCGTTGCCGTCATCATCAGTGGTGTACTGGGTTGAAAAATCAGCAGTTGTGTCCAGATTATAATAACCGTAATTCGCATAATAGGTATATTCATAAACGATGCTGTCATAGTAATAATTGTACATACCTATTGAAACAGGCGTATTGCTTACTTTAATCGCAACGTTACCCGGATTCATTTTTTCATTACTGTTTGGAACGGTAAAATACCTTACGCCGAAGAATGCGAGCACCGCAACAACTGCCGCGCATACAATTGCAACAGCGGTAATTTTAACAGATTTCTTTGAAATCTTGATATTTACGTGCTCGTCGCTGTCTTCAACAGTTTCCTCCTGATTATCGGGTTCCTCGTCTGCAATGTCAGCCTTAAAATCCTCATTATCAAGATTTGTCAAAAAATCTTCATCAAGCGAGGGTGCGGACGCAAACTCCCAGCTTTCGCCGTCGTTATTATCATTTTCGGCGGAAGCGGTAGCTTCAATCTCGTCCGTGCCTTCATCGGAAAGCTTGTCAAAAAGATTGTCTTTTTCACTCATAATTTAAACAACTCCTAATCGTTAAATTTTAAAGTTCCGAAATATTATACTATAAAACCTTTTTATTTTCAACTAATAAATTTATCAAATTAAAACAATTATATATTTGCTTCTTTTACAGATGTAACAAAAGAAAAAAACATATTGAAATGAAATGAAAAATAGTGTATGATTAGTCCAGATAAAAGGTAATTTTGCACATGTTTTGCAAACAAAACTTACGGAGAATTATATGAGCTCAGCATTTAAAAAGCTGAAAGATGAATACAGGGTTAACCCGGGCTGGATATGGCTTCTGGCAATCATTTTTCTTTTTCCGATTTTACCGGAGTATGTTAGTCCCTTTATTCTCTTTACGGGCTTTATTGTTTTTAAAATTCAATGGTCAAAGCAAGGAAACCGCGCTTATGTAGGAACTCTCGGCAAGCTTGAAATGGCGTTTATGGCATTAGCGCTTATCAGCACTCTTTGGTCTGACACAAAGCTGGACACGCTCGGCGTTGCAGGGCTTTGGTGGGGTATGTTTCTTGTTCAGGTTATGATTTACAATCTGGCAAACACAAGGCGTAAAATTGACACCATACTGAAAACAATTTCGGTCAGCGCGGCAATTAACGGTATTGTCGGCACAATTCAGGTTTGCAGCTTTGCCCTTAATAAAGCAAGATTAATCGGCAAGGAAGCCGTACTTATTACGCCGATTTATAAAAAAATGGATAAAGCGGTTTACACATGGCTTCCGTTTGCAATTAAAACAAACACTTTCAAAAACCGTGCAAGCGCGTTCTTTTCAAACCCAAATCTGCTTGCGTCGTTTATGGTTTTTTCGTATCCAATTTCAATTTACCTGTTTTTGAACGCGAAAAACAAAAAGAACAAGATTGCTTATTTTGTAATCAACCTCCTGATTAGCGCGGGTATCAGCTCAACCTTAACAAGAGCGGGCTGCGTAATAGCGCTTGCAGGCTGGATTTTTATGTTCATAATTCTGGCAAAGCGCCACGCAAAAGAGCTGCTTGTAATTTTTATTCCTACCTTTTCAATTATTATTCCGTCCATTCTTACGAGATACGGACTGTTTTCAATTAAAGGCAGTAAAATTGCTTCCACAGCAAGCGCTGCGGCAAACAACACCGCCGCAAAGGAATCCTCTGCAAACCACCTGAAAATATGGAGCAGTATTTTTGATTATCTAACTCATCACATTAAAGCTTTTATAATAGGTCTTGGCTTCGGATGTGAAAGCACGGGCAGGGTTTTAAAAGAGCTTTACTCGTTAAACAAGCCCCATTCCCACAATTTTGTGCTTGAAATCTGTGCTGAACTCGGCATAATCGGCATTACCTTACTTACAGTAATAATTCTATGCGCATTCGGAAAACTGCTTGAAATCAACGCTAACAACGGCAAAAAATTCGACCTTGTTTTCTGCGTATTCACAAGCCTGCTTCTGCTTTTGCTTTTCGGATTAACGGATTACATATTTAACTCTCCAAAACAAATAATCCTGTTTTTTATTCTTATGGGACTTACTCAGGCAATCAGCCAGTGCTACGATAAAACGCTGATTAACTCCCCCGAATCCCTGATGAAAGCAGCCGAAAAGAACTACAAAGAAATCGTTGAATTAAAGAAATAACAAGCAAAAAAGCTTCTGCAAATGCAGAAGCTTTTTTCTATGAATTCTTTAAAAATATTGAGTAATTTCCGTCATTATAAACCGCCGAAAAATCCGAGTCGTGAAGCAGAGAATTATAAAGATAAGCTTCGGAAGCGTTTGAAATAAAACAACAATTAAACCCGTATTTATCAATAAATTCTTTGTAGTACGTATCTCCTTTAACAACTTTATAGTATTCCGAATAATAATCGGCTTCATGATTGTTTTTTTCAAGAAACACCTCTGCTCTTGCGTCTATAAAGGCAGGAATACCGCAGTATTCAAGATAAGCACCCGAATTAAATCCGTTGAACAGAATTGTATCATCTTTATAAACGCTTTTCAGTTCCGAAACCGCGGGATTTATTTCTTCCTCGAAAGGCACTTCATCTGATAATTTGCCGCCAAACTGCATAAACAGAAGCACGCAAATCAACAGTATTGCTACCGTGCCGGCAACGAACCTTATAAAAAGTGTTTTTCTGTTTGCTTTTTCAGTCGAAACTTTTACTTTAATGGTAAAATTCTTATAAGTTGAAGTAATAAAGACTGCAGCAGATATTAAGAAATAAGGGAAAGCCTTTACTGACGATAATGCCAAAACGGCTGTACCTGCACAAAGCAGAACAAATCTCAATTCCGATTTATTTCTTCTGCCCAAAACAGCAAACATCAAAACCGCAAGCATAATCCCGAGGAATAATAATCCCACCGGAGAGGAGGCAGTAATAGGGTTCATTTCCGTTACGCCGTCGTTCAATTCCTTGCTTCCGTAAGAAGTAATCAGGTATAGCATTGACTTTAAACCGTAAGGATTGATAAATCCGCACACTAAAGACGACACTGCCGCAGCCGCAAGGAAAATAAAGCTGCAGCAAGGTTTTTGCGATATCCTTTTTGTTTTAACAGGTATTGCCTGAGCAAAATACGGTAGTAAAAAAACGAACATCATCGGCCACATTGAAGCGTGCATATTAATTAATATGACCGAAATTATAGGTAGTCCGATGAGAAAGGCTGCTTTTTTACTGCTGACATATTGTTCAAGAAGCAAAAGCTCCGCAATTAACAGCAGATATGTAAAGCACTGCGGTCTTGTTACAATAAACTCAGCAGCAATTACCGCAGCCGCCGAAAAAGAAGCAACAAATGAAACGAAGAAATTATTGCTAACTTTTTTGCAGAGCATATATATCAAAGCCGATACTGCAAGACACATAACAAATTCCGCAATAAACAAACCCGCCTTTCCTGCAACGGAATAGGCTTTATATAGCAATACATCAAACAGCCATTGCTGAACAATTATATCCATATTTTCATGCCAGGAAAGGAAATCCTTCACGGGAAAGCCGTTATTACAAATGTACTCGCCTGATTTGTACAAAAAATAGAAGTCGGTATCAAGCTCCTTTGGAATAAGAAAAACAAGCAAGCCAAACAGAGCCGAAAAAACCGTTTTAAATTTTAGAGGTATTTTGTTAATATCTGTTTTATTCATAAACATCCTTATTTTTTAACAAATAACGAATAGTTTTCTCCGCAGATTACTTCTTCATAATCGGTGTCGTTGATAAGCGGATTATATACTACATATTTCTTGTTTTGAATTACAAGATAGTTAAAGCCGTATTTTTCAATAAAATCCTTATAATACATAGTGCCGTTTTCATATTCAAACAAATCCTCAAAATAATCAGCTTCGTGATTATTCTTTTTAAAATACAGTTCAGCCCTTGCGTCAATGAAGGTTTTTATACCGTTATACTCAAGATACGGACCGCTGTTGAAGCTGTTAAAAAGCACCATATCATCAGGGTTCTGCGCTTTAATATAATCAATTATCGGGTCCAAATCCTCCTCAAGAGTTACAGAATTAACGGCTTCGTTGTTTTCGTTATTTGTAACGTTATCACCGTCGTTCACACCTAAAGCAAAAGCACCTGCGCAAGCAACTATAAGCACGGCAAAGATTACAACAATCTTTTTCCAGTTAACCCTTTCTTTGCTTTCGCCTTCATTTTTGTCAATCTTAATAGTATACGAGAAACTTTTAAAATATGAAGCACAAAGCATTCCTGCGCAAATATAAAAATAAGGTAAGCTTTTACCCGAGGATAGCGAAAGAACAAGAGTGCCAAGGGCAAGGAGCACAAATCTGAGTTCAAACCTGCCTTTTTTGAACTTAACGAAAAGCAGTGTTAATACAAGAATCAGGGCGAACAAAAACTTGCCTTCAGACATAGCAAAAGTAATCGGCTGCATTTCATTAATATATGCGTTAATTGACGAAAGCCCGTACGAAGTG
>CADBUK010000112.1 GCA_902797915.1 Oscillospiraceae bacterium | reverse complement strand
TTATATCATATCTCTGAGTATATGAGTTGTATTCACAAAGGTCAATTTCCGTGGTTTTGTCACGAAATTGACCGTTGGTGAATAACAGAATAAGATTGTTTCTTGTGTTCATATATCAATTTTCAACCCTTTATAAAGTTCTAACTATATTCTATTATTTTTAAAAAATAAGTCAAGTAATTGTGGCTTTATATAGCATTCTGTGTTATCAAATTGTTATCAACTACAAAAAGAAAACTCCCGAAACCCGCTTTATTGCAGAGTTTCGGGAGTTAATTATTTAAGAATTAATTATTACGAGCCTTGCGAGTAACAAGGTTCTCGGGTACCCGTTCAAAATTGCAAAGCAATTTTGCAAACGGGTGAGGTTCTTATTCCCACTCGATTGTGGCGGAGGGCTTGGGGGTGAGGTCGAAGAGGACGCGGTTTACGTTTTCCACCTCTGTTGTAATGCGGTTTGTGATATGCTCAAGGAGTTCAAAGGGCACATTTTCAACCGTTGCGGTCATAGCGTCCTTGGTGTTTACCGCGCGGATGATTACGGGGTAAGCAAAGGTACGCTTGCCGTCCTTAATGCCGACGGACTTGAAATCTGGCACTGCGGTAAAATACTGCCAAACCTTGCCCTCAAGGCCGTTCTTTGCAAATTCTTCACGCAGGATTGCGTCGCTTTCACGCACAGCCTCAAGCCTGTCGCGTGTAATAGCGCCGAGGCAGCGAACGCCGAGACCCGGGCCAGGGAACGGCTGGCGGTAAACCATACCGTCGGGAAGGCCGAGCGCCTTGCCGACAACTCTAACCTCGTCCTTAAACAGCAGCTTAACGGGCTCAACAAGCTCAAACTGCAAATCCTCGGGCAAACCGCCTACGTTGTGGTGCGCCTTAACGCCGTCGCTTTCAAGAATATCGGGGTAAATAGTACCCTGAGCAAGAAATTCAATGCCGTCAAGCTTTCTTGCCTCCTCCTCAAACACGCGGATGAACTCAGCGCCGATGATTTTACGCTTCTTTTCAGGCTCGGCAACGCCTGCAAGCTTATCAAGAAAACGGTCAACAGCGTCAACATAAATCAGGTTTGCATCCATCTGGTTGCGGAAAACCTCAACAACCTGCTCGGGCTCGCCCTTGCGGAGCAGACCGTGGTTTACGTGAACGCAAACGAGCTGCTTGCCTACAGCCTTAATAAGCAGAGCGGCAACAACGGAGCTGTCAACACCGCCTGAAAGCGCGAGAAGCACCTTTTTATCGCCTATCTGGGCACGCAGAGCCGCAACCTGCTCGTCAATAAAAGCAGCCGCAAGCTCGGGCGTAGTAATTCTTTCCATATTTTCGGGACGCTTATTTGAATCCATAGCAAAAACCTCTTTTCAAAAATCTTTGAAATATTATACCAAATAATAATAATGCCGTCAATCAAAAAAAGCGGGCGGATAATATCCGCCCATACTTTTAATATACCTGAAATATAGAAATCATAGATTTCTCAAGCCCACTCAACAGTTCCCGGGGGCTTAGAGGTTATGTCATAAACAACACGGTTTACGCCCGCAACCTCGTTTGTAATGCGGTTTGAAACCTTGGCAAGAATATCGTAAGGAATTCGCGCCCAGTCCGCCGTCATAAAATCGTCGGTTGTAACGGCGCGGATTGCGATTAAGTGGTCGTAAGTTCTGTGGTCGCCCATTACGCCGACGGTTTTAACGTCGGGCAGAACGCAGAAAAACTGCGCAAGCTCGCTTTCATAGCCGTTTTTGCTCATCTCATCGCGCAGCACCCAGTCGGCTTCCTGCACGATTTTAATCTTTTCCGCAGTTAATTCGCCCATTACGCGAACGCCGAGCCCGGGGCCCGGGAACGGCTGACGCCATACAAGCTCCCTCGGAATACCGAGCTTTTCGCCGACGCGGCGAACCTCGTCCTTAAACAAATCAGCAAGCGGCTCTATAACGCCCGCAAACTGCACGTCGGACGGGATGTTAACGCGGTTGTGGTGGGTTTTGATAACGTCCGCGTCGCCCTTGCCGCTCTCAATACAGTCGGGGTAAATTGTGCCCTGCGCGAAAAAGCCCTTGTCCTTCTGATTGCGGATTTCATTCCAGAAAACATTGAAGAATTCCGTGCCGATAATCTTACGCTTTTCCTCCGGGTCGGTTACGCCCCTGAGCTTTGAAAGAAACTGCTCGCCGTAGTTTACGCGAACGAAATTCATATCAAAAAGCGAAGTAAAGGTCTGCTCCACAAAATCGCCCTCATCCTTGCGCATAAGCCCCTGGTCAACAAAAACGCAGGTAAGCTGGTTGCCCACCGCACGGGAGAGAAGACCGGCAGCAACCGAGGAATCAACCCCGCCCGAAAGACCGAGGATAACCTTTTTGTCCCCTATCTGCGCGCGCAGCTTTTCAACCGTTGCCTCAATAAAATTATCCATAACCCATTCGCCCTTGCAGCCGCAAACAACGTAAAGAAAATTGTGCAGCATCTGCATACCGAATTCGCTGTGGGTAACCTCGGGATGAAACTGAACGGCGTAAATATCCCTCTCCCTGTTCTGCATAGCGGCGCAGGGACAATCGTCGGTAGTACCTATAATCTCAAAGCCCTGCGGAACGGAGGAAATATAATCCGTATGGCTCATCCAAACCGTGCTTTTTTCACGGATGCCCTTGAAAATCGGGGAATCCTTTGCCGTAAATTCAATCTTGCCGTATTCGGAGACGGGCGCGGTTGAAACCGTGCCTCCCGC
Source organism: Oscillospiraceae bacterium (assembly GCA_902797915.1). Classification (GTDB taxonomy): domain Bacteria; phylum Bacillota; class Clostridia; order Oscillospirales; family Acutalibacteraceae; genus Eubacterium_R. The sequence goes on along the minus strand of CADBUK010000112.1, from coordinate 14,044 downwards.
CATCCACGCGATAAGCTGGCAGCCGTAGCATATACCGAGAATCGGCACGCCCAAATCTAAAATTTCCGCAGAATAATGGGGCGACTGCATATCGTAAACCGAATTCGGACCGCCCGTAAAGATAACGCCCTTATAATTCCCTGCCCTGATTTCATCAAGCGGCGTTGTGTAAGGTAAAATTTCCGCAAAAACATTATTGTCGCGCACGCGGCGTGCAATCAACTGATTATACTGCCCGCCGAAATCAAGCACCAAAATCTTTTCCATCCGCAAACCCTCCTGAAAAATATGGTTTTATTATATTCTTTTGCCGCCCCTTTTTCAATAGGGAATTTTGCATAAAAAATGCGATACAGAGAACCGTCCCCTGTACCACTGTGTCGTTAAAAAAACGGGAGGGCACAAGTGCCCTCCCGTTAACAGTTATATTTTTATTTATTGCGGTAAATGATTGCCTCGCGCTCGGGGCCGTTGGAAACCATTGTAATCGGGAAGCCGATTTGCTTTTCAATGAACTCAACATAATCGCGGGTTTCCTGCGGCAGCTCGTCATAATTTCTGATACCGCGGATATCGCAATGCCAGCCCTTCATAGTTTTAAGCACGGGCTTGCACTTTTTAAGCGTTGGTGTTGTCGGGAAATAATCAATAACCTTACCGTCAACCTCATAACCCGTGCAAACCTTGATTTCCTCAAGATAAGAAAGGCAGTCAAGCGCTGTCATAACAACCTGAGTTGCGCCCTGGCACTCAACGCCGTAGCGGGTTGCAACGCAGTCAAACCAGCCTACGCGGCGCGGTCTGCCCGTTGTTGCGCCGAATTCGCCCTTATCGCCGCCGTGGATACGAAGCTCCTGCGCTTCCTCCTCATCAAGAATTTCAGAAACAAATTCGCCCGCGCCAACCGCGCTGGAATAAGCTTTTGTTACGACGATAATGTCCTTAATCTGATTTGCGGGAATGCCCGCGCCTACGCAACCGTAGCCCGCAAGGGTTGAGGACGAAGTAACCATCGGGTAGATGCCGAAATCGGGGTCCTTAAGTGTGCCGAGCTGACCCTCAAGCAAAATCTCCTTACCCTCGCGCAGAGCGTTCTGGATATAGGTATGAGTGTCGCAAACATAGGGGGCAATCTTTTCCCTGTAATCAACGCATGTTGCAAAAAGCTCATCCTCATCAAGCAGGGGCTTATTATACACATATTTAAGCGTAAGGTTTTTAAGCGTGCAGATATTCTTGAGCTTTGCGCGCAGGGTTTCATCGTCAAACAGCTCGTTAACCTGAATGCCGATTTTTGCATATTTATCCGAGAAGAACGGAGCAATACCGCTTTTTGTTGAGCCGAAGGCGGCTTTGCCGAGACGCTCCTCCTCATACTCATCAAGCTTGATGTGGTAGGGCATTAAAATCTGGCAGCGCTCGGAAACAAGTAGCTTGGGGTTAAGCCCCGCCTTTTTAACGTCCTCAAGCTCATTGATGAACTTGTTAATATCAAGCGCAACGCCGTTGCCGATAATGCATACTGTGTTTTCGCTGCAAACGCCGCTCGGCATAAGATGAAGCGCAAAGCGTCCGTGCTCGTTAATAATTGTGTGTCCCGCATTTGCGCCGCCCTGAAAACGAATAACGATATCCGCCTGCTGCGCAAACATATCGGTAATTTTGCCCTTGCCTTCGTCGCCCCAGTTGGCGCCTACTATTGCTTTAACCATAACTAACCATTCTCCTGTAAAAAAGAAATTACAACATAAAAACAGGAACAGAAACTCGGAGAGCTTCTGTTCCCTTGCCTAATTATATAATATTATTTTACCTAAGTCAACAAATATTTTAATTGAGCAGACTTGTTTCCTTATCTGCGGGGCTGTTTACCGAAACGGTGTCCTTGTTAAGATGCATAATCGGAATCATAAGCCCCGGCATACCCGTTAAAGTGGTAAGGTTGCAGATAACCATTCTGAGAAACGGGAAAAGCTGGTCAAAGGACTGCGTATGAATGTCCGGCTTTTCATCATCGGCGCCGAAGGAGAATTCGGCAACCATTTCGATTTTAACCTCAAAGGGATTTAAGTCCGCGTCGGTAATTCTGAAATCAAGAATACCGATGCACTTATTTTCGGAGTCGATGTAATTTACGTTATACTTAACCTGATTTTGCAGTTTAAGCTGAGTGCCCGGTTTAACCTTGCTTTCAATCTCAGCCTTATTAACCTTGTAACCCTTTAATTCTACCATTTTTTACACTCCTTAATTGAATGAATAATAAACCTCGCCGTTTTCAAGCGTTACACCCTTATAGTAGGCAAGCTCTGCAATATTAACAATCTGATAGCCCCTGTTAACGAGCTCGGGCACGAACCACTCAACCGCCTGTGCAGTTGTGGAATAAATGTCGTGCATTAACAGAATATCGCCGTCCCCCGCGGCATAAAGCACATAATTATAAAGAAGCGTTGCGTCCCTGTATTTCTTTTTCCAGTCGTTAGTATCAACACTCCAGATGAAAATCGGGGCGTTTGCGTTATCCTTAATCGTGTCAGAAATATAGCCGCCCGTAGGTCTGAAGGCGGTGGGCTCATAACCCGTTGCCTCCTTGATGGCGTCAATACCCCATCTGATGTCGTCAGCGGTTACGTCCTCGCCGTAATGGTCGTGGTAATAGGTGTGGTTGCCGAGCTGACAGCCGAGCTGAACCATACGCTGAGCGCATTTTTCGTTGCCGCTGTAGCCGAGGCGCTGACCTACCATAAAGAAGGTTGCCGAGCCGCCGTTCTGCTCCAGCGCGTCAAGAATCTGATTTGTAGTTTCCGCATTCGGACCGTCGTCAAACGAAAGCGCAATCATAGGCTTATTCGGGTCCAAATCGGGTCTGATATAAAACGGGAAATCGTAAACCGTAACGGCGCAGGTTGCGGTAAGCCCGTTATACGTTTCCGCCGTGATGTTGGCAGTGCCCTCCGCAACGGCAACAAACTGTCTGCCGTCAGCCTTGATTACCGCCTCATTATCGCTTGTAAGTTTAAGATACCTTGAAATACCGTACATAACCTTCGGCGCAACGGTTTCGCTTTTGCCGAGGTAAAGCTTAATGCTGTCCGAATCAAACTGAACCGCCTCAGGCGCAAAGCCGACCTTTAACGAACAGGTTGCCGTAAGCCCGTTATAACTGGTTACGGTAACCGTTGTCGTGCCTGCCGCAACGCCCTCTACACTGCCGTTTGAATCAATATCGGCAATTCCGCTTTCGGAGCACTCGTATGTATAACCCACGTTGCAGCCGCTTCCCTCAACGTTAAGGCTGAGGTTTGCAACCTCGCCCGTACCGAGTGAAAAATACTCGTCGGAAAACGAAATTGCGGTCGGCTCTTCGTCAACGGTTATTTTATAACGCTTGCTGCCCGCCTTTATAACCGCGTTGCCCTTTGCCACGGCGGTAATCTTGCCGTTATGGTCAACCTTTACAACCTTTGTGTCATAGCTTTTAAAGCTTTTACTTTCCCCCTCGTCAAGCGGGAAGGTGTAAACCTGATTAAGCCCGAGCACTATTCTTGAATCATCGGCGTTTGCGTTGGCAGGCTGCGAATTACTGCTGTATTTCAAGGCAAAAATTGATATGATAACAGAAAGCACTACAAAAGCAATGGCTGCTTTGTTTAAGCTGCTTCTGTTTTCAATGCTTTTATACATCAATTCTGCCTCCGTGTTATTTCATATTCCCCTCCGTCGGGGCAAAAATATTTGCAGCCGTTTGACGACGACTCCTGTAAAAGACGAATATATTCGTCCTCATCAAGCTGCAAATTGCAAAACTCCTCCTCGCTTTCCTCATCATAAGAAAGCCAGCGGCAATTTTCACACAAAATCTCCAAATTTTTTCATCTCGCCATAAACAAAATTACTTTTCTGTTAAATCTATATGCTATTATACATTTACCGAATTGTAATATCAATAAGCAAAACAGATATTTTTGTAATTTTTTTGTAAAAAATTTTATGCAGTTTGTAACCGCGAAAATTAAAAGTTATTTAACAATTTAAAATGGTAATTTTATTGACACTTATTAGCAATTGTGATATTTTGTTAACTGTACTATTCGCAATCATACAGTGAGGCAATATGGAAAACAAAAACGACTTTAATTTTGATATGTTTGAGCAGGGCAAGAGGCTTGAAACCGAGCGCCCTAACGCCGAACAGAAAGAAAAAAAGAAGCAGGAAAAGCGTAAGAAAGAAAAACGCCTGAACATCGCGGCAGGGGTTATTATTGCGCTTATTGCGGCTGCGGCGCTTGTGCTTGCGGCTCCGATATTCTTTGCGAAATACAACCCCGAACGCCTTGCAAAGCAATATGTTGAGGCGGTAATCAACAAGGATTACGGCAGCGTTTACGATAAATCCGAGGGCAAACGCTTTGCCGATTTCGGCAGGGACGAATTTGTTGCCGCCTGCGAAGCAAATCCCGAGCTGATTAAGATTTGCAGCGGCGAGGTTAAGGATTTCAGGGTTGAAAAATACGGCGCGCCCGACGGCGACTTTCAGAATATGCTTGTAACCTGCGTCTGCACGTCCGAAGACGGTGCGGGAGAGGTTGCGGAGCAATACATTTTCCCCGTTCAGATGATTAACAACGGCTTTTGGAAATACGACGAATACGCCGCGGTTATTACCTTTGACATTATCTGCCGCGCAAAAATTTACGCGCCGAGGCAGACAACGGTATCAATTAACGGCGAGCAGCTTGCGGACACTGCCTGCGAGGTTAAAACCGCCTCTGCCGCCGACGGCGGAAGCTTTACCTACCTTGAATACAGCGTTGAGCCTATGCTGGCGGGCACATACACCGTTTCGGCGGAAAACAGTTACTGCGCGCCATACGAGGAAAGCATTGACATCAACAAGCTGAACTCGGAAATTTACATTTACCTGACGCTGTCAGACGACGGCTTACAGCAGCTTAACGACGCCGCAAAAAGCAACCTTACAACGCTTATAGGCAAAGCGGCTGAAAACTCGGTTGACCCCGCTTCCCTGCCGATAACGGAAAGCTTTGCCGCAAACGGCTTTGAGGAGCTTTCAAAAAACACGGAGCAGGAGCTTTACGCGGCGGTTGAAAACATAAGCGTTTCCGACTTTGCAATTGCAGACATCAGCTTAACGAAGGAGCTTGACAAAATGCCGAGCCTGACCTCCTGGAACGAGCCGAGAGTTACGCTTGACCTTACCTTTAATTACACCTACAAGCTTACTAATTCAGCCTACACCTATTCCGCAGGAACAGAGGACAGAAACGGCACGGGATATGCAATAATCACATACACCTTTGCAGACGGAAAATGGCAGATTGACGACCTTGCATTACAGGCAAAATTCTGATTGAGGAAAAATATGAAAGAAAAACAAAAAGGCAAAAACAGAATAGTTATTCCCGCGGTTTTGTTAATCTGCGCGGCTGCAATTATTTGCGGCGCAAACTATTTCGCGGCGGACAGCTTTTCGCAAAAGCACCCCGTCGGCGCCCCGCTTACCGCAACGGTTGAAAAGGCCTCCGTTAAAATGGCGCCGCTGAGCCTCGGCTTTTCAAAGGGCGGCGTTTCGGGGCAGGTACAGATTTCCGCGCTCAGTGAAAAATGGTGCGAAATTGAATACGTTAAAAACGGCAAAATCAAGGCGGGATATATTAAACACTCTTACATTGACAGTCAGGAATTAACCGAAACGCAAATCAAAGTTACCGACCTTGATATTTGCAGCGACGGCGAAACCGTGGCAGTCGGCGAAAGCTGTGAGCTTATTACCGAAACAATACCCGCAAACGCGAACGAGGGCATTTCGTGGAGCAGCTCAAACTCCGACGTTGCAGAGGTAGCCGACGGCATTGTTACAGCAAAAAGCACGGGCGTTGCGTACGTTACCGCCGCGTGTGAAAAGGCTTCAAAAACCGTAAGAATATGCGTAACGGCGCCCGAAAACCCGCTTGTGTTCAGCACGGGGAGCGTTGAGCTTCAGCGTGGCGGCACGGCAAACCTTGCCTCCCTGCTTGATAACGCGGACGGGGAAATCCGCTGGACGTCAAGCAACAGCGGCGTCGCCTCGGTAAGCAAAGGCAAGGTCAGCGCAGAGGGCGCGGGACTTGCAATCATAACCGCCGAGCAGAACGGGCAGAGGGCGCAGTGCACGGTAAGCGTTACGCCTTTAAGCACCCACGCAAAAAGGGCGCTGAATATGGTTAACGCATACGGAGATATTTACAACTACCACCCGTCAGTGCAGTACTTTGCAGACGGTTGGAACGGTTACAAATACTGGTGTGCGTTTACACCTTACAAAAACAATGACGACCAGTGGGAAAACCCGCACATTCTGGCAAGCAACGACCTGAAAAACTGGGAGGAGCCGAGCGGATTTTCAAACCCCTTGGAGCCGAAGCCCGAAAACTACGAACGCGGTCAGGTTTACAATTCGGACACCGAGCTTGTGTTCAACACGGACACGGGGCTGCTTGAATGTTGGTGGAGGTTTTACGACAGACCTAACAAACGCACCGTGTTAAGACGCAAAACCACCTCTGACGGAGTACACTGGTCCGCAAAAGAGGATATGGTTACGGGCGAATTATATGTTTACGACTTTCTGAGCCCCGCCCTGATTTATGAAGACGGGATGTATAAGATGTGGGCGATTAATCAGAACACGGGACATTCAATCGACTACAGGGAAAGCAGCGACGGCAAAAGCTGGAGCGAAATCCGCAAAATCAAGGTTGAATATGACGATAAGGAGCTTGCGCACTGGCATCTGGACGTAATCCGCAGTGCAAAGGGGTATGAAATGAGCATTTCCGCTTACTACCCCGCCGAGAATGACAGGGTGCATATGTCGCTTTATTATTCATATTCGCCCGATAATGTTAATTACACAAAAGCCGTTCTGCTTTTCAAGCCGCTGAAAGGCACGGGCGCCTGGGATAATATGGGGCTTTACCGTTCCTCCCTGCTGTACGCGGGCGGAAAATACTACCTGTTCTACAGCGGGCTTAACACAAGCATAGGCCCGAGCGGAATGGGACTTGTAGGCGGCGACACCCCGTTTACAATGAAGGACATTAACGGTTAATAAAAAAGCGTCTTGGGACAACCCAAGGCGCTTTTTGGTTGAATTATTTTTGCTTTATGATATAATGAATTTATGAAAAAAATAATTTGTGTTTTAATTTGCGCGCTGATGGCAGTGCCGTTGATTTCCTGCGGCAGAATTCAGGGGGCGCAGAAGTATTCGCAGACGGCGTTCGACCTGTTTGACACCGTTGTTACCGTAACGGCTTACGACGAAAGCCAAGCCGCTTTTGACGGGCATTTTAACGAGTTTACCGCACTGCTTGAGGAATACGATAAGGCTTACGATATTTACAATTCATACGACGGGCTTAATAACCTGAAAACCGTTAACGACAACGCGGGAATTGCACCCGTTGAGGTTGACGGAAAAATCCTTGACCTGCTGAACGAGGGCAAGGCGGTTTATGAGCAAAGCGGCGGCAGAGTTAATATATGCCTCGGCGCCGTGCTTTCAATTTGGCACAATTACCGCGAGGCTGACGCAACCGCCGTTCCGTCAGTACAGGAGCTTGAAAACGCCGCGCAGCACACGGCAATCGGTCTGCTTGAGCTGACCGACACCACCGCCTATATTAAAGACAGTGAGGCAAGCCTTGACGTAGGCGCAATAGCCAAGGGCTACGCCGCCGAGCAGGCTTGCAAGTACGCAAAGGAAAACCTGTGGAGCAGCGCCGTAATAAGCGTCGGCGGAAACGTTATTGCGTACGGCGCAGGCAACGGCGAGGGATGGAACATTGCAATTGAAAACCCTAAGGAAAACGCGGGCGATTACCTGCACACCCTCGGGCTTACGGAAAAGGCGGTTGTTACAAGCGCCGACACCCAGCGTTATTACTACGTTGACGGCAAAAAATACTGCCACATAATTAACCCCGAAACCCTGTTTCCGTCAGAGTATATGCACAGCGTTACCGTGATTGCAGACAGCTCTGCCGAGGCTGACGCGCTGTCCACAATGCTGTTTAATATGAGCATTGACGACGGCAGAGAGTACGTTGAAGGGCTTGACGGCGTTGAAGCGGTTTTTGTTGATTTGGACTACAACGAGGTGTTTACCTCGGGCTTTGAGGCTTATATTAAACGATGAAAAAATACGATTTTATTGTGATTGCCGCGGCGCTTGCCGTTGCGGGAATTATGTGCCTGTTCCTTTACGGGTTTAACAATAATTCAGGCGCTTATGTTAAAATTGAGGTTGACGGCAAGGCGGTTGAAACCCTGCCTCTTGACAGGGACACCGAAAGGGTTATAACCACGGATTACGGCAGCAACACGCTTGTTATAAGCGGCGGAGAGGCATACGTTTCCGAGGCTGACTGCCCTGACAAAATCTGCGTTCATCACAGCAAAATTCACAGAAGCGGAGAATCAATAATCTGTCTGCCGCACAAAACGGTGGTTACGGTTGTGGGCGCGGACGATGGAATTGACGCACAGGCGGGGTAACGGGATGAAGAATTCAAAATCAAAAAAAATCGCCCGCGTTGCCGTAATGATTGCGCTTGCGTTTACGTTTTCCTACCTTGAAAGCCTGCTGCCGATTAACCTCGGAATTCCCGGTATTAAGCTCGGGCTTGCAAATCTGGTTACGGTTACGGCAATTTACCTGCTGCCCGCGGGCAGTGCGTTCGGAATTGCGGTTGTGCGAATACTGCTTTCGGGGCTAACCTTCGGCAATGCGGTTTCGCTGATATACAGCCTTTGCGGAGGACTGCTGAGCTTTGCGGTAATGCTTGCGTGCAGACGTACAAAGCTTTCCCCCGTGGGCGTAAGCATAATCGGCGGAATTACGCACAACGCTGGTCAGCTTACGGCGGCGGCAATACTGCTCGGCACGCCGAGAATTGTTTACTATATGCCCGTGCTTCTTATTGCGGGAACGGTTACGGGGCTTTTAATCGGCATAGTTGCAAATATGATTATTAACCGACTGAAAAAAGCCGACATTGACAAAGAATAGAAAATAAAAACAACGCCTTGGGAAAACCCCAAGGCGTTTGTTGTTATATTACGGATTAGTACATACACCGGAAGAATTGAAATTATATGTTTTACCGTTAATTGTTCTTGACGTGTTTGCAAGCATTTTACCGTCGCTGTCAAGATAATACCAGTAACTGCCGTCCTTCAGCCATCCGGTTTTCATAGTGCCGTCAGAGTTGAAATAATACCAGTAGCTGCCAATCTTTTTCCAGCCCGTTACCATTTTACCGTCGGTGTTAAAGTAATACTTAGCGCCGTCTATTGTTTGCCAGCCTGTTACCATTGCGCCTGAGCTGCTGAAATAATATTTGCTGCCGCTGATTGTCTGCCAGCCCGTTTGCATTGCGCCCGTTGAGTCGAAATAATAGGTGTTGCCGTTAATGGTTTGCATACCCGTTTGCATTACGCCTGACGAGTCAAAGTAATACCAAACGCCGTTAATCGATTTCCAGCCGACCGTCATAGCGCCCTGCTCGTCAAAATAATACAGATTTGAGCCGATTTGCTGCCAGCCCGTTTGCATAACGCCCGCAGCATTGAAATAATATGTAGTGCTGCCGATTTGGTTAAAGCCCGTTAACGGATAACCGTTGTCGTTATAATAATAGGTGTTGCCGCCGTAAATCTGCCAACCCGTTGCAATTTCGGTTTTTGCCTCTCCGCATACGGTACAGATGCGGGCTATAACGCCAGGTGTACCCGAGGAAGCGGGAGTTAAAGTTGCATCGCCCCAGGTGTGCTCAACCATAGGAATTTCGGTTTGGGCAACAAGCACCTCGCCGCAGGTTGCGCAATGGCTGCCCTCAGTTAAGCCCGTTGACGTACAGGTTGGAGCAACCGCCTCGTCGGTTACGGGCGTATGCTCGTGAACCGAGCTGCTTGTATCGTTAAGATATGAATAATCAACGATTAACGCATAGTCGCGCACGTTTACAAAACCGTCGTGGTTAACGTCCGCAATAGCGTTATAATTAGAGTCTGTAATACGGGAATTAAGCGCAGCGTAGAAGAAATTGAGCATAGTCTGCTTGCAGTAAATCTGCTCCGTATAATTATCGCCGCACATACCGCAGCGGTAAACCCAGATTCCGTCAGTAATATCAGTTAAATCCGAAACGATTTCCGTGTGATACCTGTGACCCTCGGTTGCGCAGAAATAATCGGCAATACTGTATGTGCACGTTGTTGCGTTATCCATTGCAATTGTTTTGCCGAACGCAACGCTGAAGGTGCCCGCTTGAGCGTCAATATCAAAATCGTAAATATTGTTGTCTACATTATTGCTGAAAATCAGAATATCATCGCTGCCGTTTGCCGCGCCGCCGGGAACAAGCTTATATATTCCGCTTGAGGTTGAGTAATAAATGCCGCCGTCCAGCTCCTGAAGCGTGGAATAAAACAGGGAATAATAAGCGCCCGTATTTGAGATTAAATAATAGGTATAAATCTGCCTGTCAACATAACGTACATAAACGTCGTTTGAGGCAAAGGCAATTCTGATTATCTTAAAGTTAACGGTATCCCTTGAAGACGCCTGCCTGCCGTTGTAAGCAAAGTACCACGAGCCGTCGGAATAACGGGAAAGCGTGTTCTCATCCTTCAGCTCAAAGCTTGAATACATCGTTGAATTAGCGGCAATACCGTAAACCGAAACGCCGTTAACCTGCCAGTCGGTAGTGTTATGGCCCGTTGCCGTAATTTCCGCGTCTGAGCAAAGGAAATTGCGGTTTTGCGCATAGCCCGAAAGCGGATTTGAAATCAGGTTCATATTAGTAACCGTGGGGTCATCCCAGGTGCAGTCAATATGGTAATAATAACCGTCAAGCAAAACCAGATTCCACGCGTGGCCTATACCGACGCTGGTAATAACATAGGTTTTTATTCCGAGCTGATTTGCCATATAAGCAAAGCTGCCCGCATAGCCCTCACACATAGAGCTGTGAAGAATCATAGCGCCGTAAGCATTGTTTTGATTAAGATTGCCCACGGAGTCATAGATAACAGTATCAACAAGATAATTGTGAATATAGAGCAGCTTTTCAACATCCGTGCCAAGCTGTGAAGCTGCTGAAATTACGCTGTTTGCCGTGTTAACAAGCTCCGTTCTGTACTGCTCAATTTCATCCGCCGTATAAACATACGTGGGTATGAACTCATAAACATAAGTGCCGTCACAGGAATAATTAATGGCTTGCGGGTCAAGGAAGAAGCAAAGCCTGTAATATTTAAGATAATCAACAACGGACGTCAGCATATCAGGAAGAAGACGGTAAGAATAAATGTTAATCCTTTCCTGATGGTTATTGAGCCCCTCTACAATATCGTCAATCATATTGCCGTACTGCGTTTCAAGCACATCAAGATTGTAATCGGATGCGTTGCTGAGCGCAGACTGGCTGAGTACAACAACCGTGCCTTCATCTGCAAAGGAGGGCATAGCGTTAAAAGGCAGTAAAACCGATACTGCCATAATTACTGCCAAAACAGCGGATATAAGCCTGTTCCCCTGTTTCATAACGAATGCCCTTTCTTTGAATAGTTTAGAATTTTCCACTATTATTATATACTAAAAAAATAAGAATTTCAACTTTATATTGCAAGTTTTAATAATTACAGATATAATGAAATTAACAAAAATGTTTTTAAGAGGAAAAATTTATGGAAAACTTTGTTCCTAAAAAGGAATGGATGGCGTATGCCGTTGGCGCTCTCGGTCAGGGTATGATTTACGCAATTATGAGCTCATACATATCCGACTTCTATCTGAATGTGCTTGGCGTTACGCCTCTTTTTGTATTAATCCTTATGTTTTCGGCAAGGATTTGGGACGCGTTTAATGACCCGATTATGGGCTATATTGCAGACCACGCCCATCTTAAAAAGGGCAAACTGCGCCCGTACATACTTTACACTCCCCTGCCCGTTGCGGTGCTGACAATGCTGCTGTTTATTGCGCCGAATATCAGCGCCACGGGTAAAATGGTTTACGCTTCCGTTACCTATATTCTATGGGGAATGATTTACACCGCTTCCGACGTTCCGTTCTGGAGTCTGCCTAACCTTATGACGCCGAACGCCGATGAAAGAGGCGCCATAATATCAAAGGGCAGAACCGCAAACGGAGTCGGCTCTGCAATTCCTATGGCAATATTTATGGGGCTCGGCTTCATACTGCCGAGGCTTACTATGGGCGGAGAGGCGCTTGCAGGCGAAACGCTGGAGAAAACGAGATATATAATTATGGCGCTTATAAGTTCCGTAATCGGTAATCTGCTGTTCGTGCGCGTTTACTTTAAGTCAAAGGAAAGGGTTAACCTGCCTCCCCCGCCTAAAAAGGACAAAAATCAGCCGTCCGCGCTCAAGCTGATATTTACCTGCAAGCCGCTGATGATAACCGCGGCGATGGGTATTCTTTCCGCAGGCAGATATATGCTGCAGGCAGGCGCGGTACACGTTGCAAGATACAGCTTTTACATAGGCAAGGACCTGACGGGACTTTCCGCAGTTGAAAGAGAAGCGGCGCTGCAAAGCAATATTTCAACCGTTTCAACCGCGATTGCGGCCTGCGCCGCAATCGGTATGTTCGGCGCAATGCTTGCCGTTACCCCGCTGATTAAAAAGTTCAGCTATAAACAGATTATCATTTCAACCTCACTGCTCGGCGCGGCGTCGTCGTTTGCAATCTGGTTTATCGGTTACGAGCATTTCTGGGCTTGCGTGCCGTTGCTGATAATCTCCGCAATTCCGATAGGCGCAATCAACGTGTGCGCATTTGCAATGATAGGCGACTGTCTTGACTATATGGAATGGCAAACGGGCGTGCGCCTTACGGGTATGGGCTCTGCAATTCAGAGCTTCGTTGTTAAATTTGCAAACGCAATCAGCACTTCGTTCATTATATTAATGTATATGATTGTTAAGCTTGACGTTTCACAAATCAGCGCAAACGTTACCGCTGACCCGACCGCTATGGACCCGTCCGTGCGTCTGGGAATGTTCAGCCTTGTTTCCATCATTCCCGCCGTTTCGCTGCTGCTTTGCATTGTGCCGATGTTCTTCTACAACATCACGGGCGAGTTTAAGGAAAAAATGGAAAAAGAGCTTGCAGAGCAAAGAGCTGCAAAGGGCATTGTTATTGACGAATAATTTATGGATAGCGAATTTGTTAAGGGGCACAGAAGCCGCCTGAAAGAAAAATATAAAAGCGGCGGCTTTTCGCACGATTACGAGCTGTTGGAGCTTTTGCTGACCTACTCCATACCGCGCAGGGACGTTAAGCCCGCGGCAAAAAGCCTGCTTGCCCGTTTCGGCAGCGTTGAAGGCGTTTTGAACGCAAATTCCGAGCAGCTTAAAGAAATCGCGGGTATAGGCGAAAACTCCGCGCTGATAATTTCCGCAATATCCGAAATTAACAAACGCGCGTTTGAGCAGGGCGACTGCGGCTGCAGAATTGTTTCAAGAGAGGAAATTACCGCCTACTGCCGCGCGGCGCTTGCTAATTACGGTGCAAACACAATACTGATGATAACGCTTAACAATTCGGGCGGCGTTATCTCCTGCAACGACGTTACGGAGGATTGCCGTCTGTACTATGAAAACGGCAACGTTAAACAGTTCGGTAGCATATTGCTGCGCGACTCCGCGGCGCGCGTGGTCTTTGCTCAGAAAACGGACAGCGAGCTGCCTCGCCCCGCAATGCACACCGTATCCTTTGTAATTAAAATGATTTCGTTTTTCAGTGAAATTGAAGCGGAGCTTGCCGATTACATTATTATCGGCAATAACGGCACGGCATATTCAATGCGCGGTTCTGAAAGATATAACCATTATTTTTAAACGCAAAAACAGCCTTCGGTTTTTGCACAGAACCGTAAAAAGTAGACAATAGAAAAAACAGCCCCCCTATGGTAGAATAAAAGAAACTATCATAGGGGGGTATATTTAT
>CADBUK010000111.1 GCA_902797915.1 Oscillospiraceae bacterium | reverse complement strand
GCACTTGCGCAAAGCATCAGAGAGAGCTTACCACAGCAATTAAGCGTGCTCGTCAGGTTGCTCTTCTCCCCTACAGCGCAGACTAATAATCAGCAAAGCAAAAGGATGTTTCCAATCGGAAACATCCTTTTTTCATTTGCTCGTCAAATTGTTATTTATCCAACCGCGTTTTCAGTGTTGTTATAATAATCAAACGCTGAAATGTTGCCCGTGCGGTCTATGAAGTAAACATAATCGCCGATATAGGTGCAGCGCGGGGTACATTCGTAATAAGTGTCGTTTGACCCGTCGCCCGAAACATAATCGTTAGTGATAACGAGGCTGCCGTCCTGCGCCTCAAAGGTAATTACGCCGCTGCCGTAATCGTAGTAGTCGTAATAGCCGTCCTCATTTTCAACATATTCGCTCTGCTGATACGGGAGTGCGAAATAGCCTTTATCACGGTTCTGAACAAGCGCCTTGTGGTTATACTGCGCCTCCGAGGAAGCGTTTACATATACAACCGAGTCAAGCACCTCGGGATTTTCGGGGTCTGAAACGTCGAACAGAACAATCTTCATACCTTCCGTGGTCATACCGAATTCGCCCTGAGTGGTTTCGTAGCCGATACCCGCAAGGGTGTTTTCGTCAACGGGGGCAAGCAGGCTTGAGAAGCCCTCAATTTCAACGCTGCCCTTAATCTGCGGGTTTTTCTTATCGCTTAAATCAATAATGAACAGCGGGTCAACGTATTCATAAGTGATAACGTACGCCGTGTCGCCGAGGAAGCGTACCGCGCGGATGCTTTCGTCATTTGCAAAGCCCGTAACGCTGCCGATAATGCTGAGCTTATCGTCAAGAACGTAAAGGTTGTTCGTCTGTGTGGTTTCGCTTTCGCCCCAGTTATACGTTGTGGTGGCAATACGCAGGCAGCCGTCCTTTTCGTCCATTGAGAACTGGTCGTTAACGTAGCCGTTAACAAAGCCCGCGGCGGTAAAACTGATTTCATCCTCCGAAAGCTCTGCCTTGATTATCTGAATTTTGCCCTCGTATTCAGAGTTGTAGCCCGCATAATAGGTGTACTGGCCGACTGTGTTTGTAATGAACATATTGTTTTCGTTACAGTAAACGGTTGAGGACGCGCCGAAAATCGCCTTCGTGTCCTTATTCTGAACGCCGTTTTCCGTATCAATAGCGCCTACAACAAGGTAGCAGGCTTCGGACGGGCTTGCGGTTTTGTAAATGCACTCGGCGTCAAGGCTGTTCTGCCCCTCGCCTACTCCGCAGTAAGGAATATAAAAATCCCTGTTGCCTATGCCTACGTAATGGTTTGTTACAAGATAAACCGTGGCGCCTATCATACGGGAGGAGCTGTAATAACCGCTCTGCCTGTACTCGTCAATAAGCTTTGCGTTTTTAACGTCGGAAATGTCAAAAACCTGAACCAGCGTACATTCATTTGAGGTTTTGTAGTCCCCGTTTGACTCCTGCGAAATTGCAATCAGCTTGCCGTCGTTAAGGTAAAACTCGCTGAGGTAGGAATAGCTGTAATTGTATTCCTCGTCGTTAATTTCGCTGTAATCGTCGGTATAGAAGGACGGATGTTCAATTGCGCAAACCTTGTACGGCTCGCCGTTATTTGCGGCGTAAACCTGAATTGCGTTATTGTTCATATGGTAAATGTAGGTGCCGTCGGTTTTAATAATATCCGCCTCGTCAACAGCCTCCACCTGCTTATAGGTTGTGCCGAAATCCTCGCCTGCGCCGTCGCCGCCGCCCATACCGCCTTCGGCATTTTCAGTGGCATAATCCTCTACACTTTTTGCAAGGTTGTATTCATAAACCCTTTCCCTTACAAACATTTTGTTGATAAGCGATTTAATTTCGGTTTCGCTGTTAAAATGAGCCAAAACAACATCGCCGCTGTCGTCAACCAAATCGGGCTTGCCGATTTCATCAACGGGCTTAGGGTTAATATCCCTTAAATAAGGAATTGCAAACGCGGCTGAAATAACGATTACAAACGCCGCGGCAATTGCAAGAACGCGTTTGCCCGTTTTTTTCTTGTTAATATTGCTGCTGTTATTATTTTCAAGCTCCATAATTTTATCCTCCTGAGTGTTCAGAATTTTGCTGAGCATCTGAGGTTCACCCAAAGAGTCGGGGGCGTATATGCCCTCCTTTTCAATTTGATTTTTAATAAAATCCAAATTATCTTTGTTTCTGCTCACAATCATCCCTCCAAGCTCTTTCTTAATTTTGCAAGGCTGCGGCTCAGCTTTGAGCGCACCGCACCCGCCGTATAATCGGTTATAAGTGCAATTTCCTTGCTTTTTAAGCCTGCAACGGCTGAGAGCAGCACAATCTCCTGCTCCTCCTCGGTCAGCTTTGAAAGCGCCTCTGCCAGCTCGGTTTTTTCAATCTGAGCCGAAAAGTCATAAGAGGCGTCGCTCGCCGCGTTCTCAAGCGGAACGGTGCTCCTCAGCTTAATCTGCCTTTTAATCCGGGAAGCACAGCAGGAACGGAGTATGCTGAAAATCCACGCGTCAAACGCCGCGGGCTTTTTAAGCTGTGTTATCTGAGCGTATGCGCACAAAACGCAGTCCGCTACAGCGTCCTCCGCATCTTCAGGGCTTTGCAGTTTATAATAAGCATAACGGTAAAGCCTGTCCTTGTACTGCCCGTAGAGCGCGCAAAAAGCGTCCTTACTGCCGCGCCTGGCAAGGTTAATCAATTCTGCATTGGTCATGGCTCCGCCACCTCCAAAGGAAAACTTCAATTGAACGTTTCATATGTTAAGTATAAAATATTCCGCAAAGTGTTGCAATATTTTTTGAAAAGTTGAAATAGTTTTTTAATCTGTTATAATTGTTGTGGTGATGATTTATGATTAAAATGTATAAAAACTATATTATTTTCTTTTATATACTGTTTGCGGCGGCAATGGGCGTTGCGGCGGTTTATGATTTGAAAATTGACATTTTTCTTAACAACCCGCAAAACCCCGTTGCAATCTGGTTTTGCAATATGGGCGAAATTCCGCATAAGATTATCTGTCCGCTTGCAGGCACCCTGCTGTTTTACACAAGCGAGGTTAAGTGGAAAAAGATTGTTGCCGCAATAATTGCGCTCGGCGGCTCCGCATATCTGGGCATACATATTGCGCAGTACTTTTTCAGCGGGGATTACAAATGGGCGTTCGGCGTTGTTTTCGGGCTTTACTTCGGCGTTTTCCTTATGCTTATAGGCAAGCTTTGCGTTATTCCCGAGCAGTATATTCAAGGGCTGCGCGTGCTGGCGGTTGCGGGCGTAATGCTTATGCTGCTGCAATCCGGCACGATTGAGGCAATGAAATACCTTTGGGGCAGAGTTCGCTTTCGCGATTTACTGGCGGCAGGCAGCTGGGACGCGTTTACGCCGTGGTACCACATCAACGGGCTGACCTACAATAAATCCTTCCCGAGCGGGCACACCGCAAGCGCGGGAATGTGTTATCTTACAATGCTGCTGCCCCTTGTGTTTAAAAAGCTGCAGGATAAAAAGCTGCTTTGCTTTGCCGTTCCGCTGATTTACACAAGCATCGTCGGCTTTACAAGGCTTGTTATGGGCGCGCATTACCTTTCAGACATTTCAATGGGCGGCGCGGTAATTTTTTCAATGACTCTGATTGCAATGCAGATTATAGATAAAAAAGGGCTTATTAAGCAAAACTAAGCGGCGTATGAAAAAGAGGCATAATTTTGTTTTTTTGTGAGCGGTTATGCCCTTTTTCACTAGCCTAAGCAAAAGAAAAAAGGCTTCGTTTAACACGAAGCCTTTTTTCTTTTAAGGGGTAAAAATTTATGATAAAAGCACAATGTGCTCTTAGAGGTAAATCCAAGTGCCAATAAGCTTTCGCTTATCTTGGACACAAACACGGGAAGATTTACGATACTTGGCTGTATCGAGGGAAGCCGTTTGACTTAAATGCCCTCATATCTTTCCCTGTCTTGCCTACATTATAGCGCCGCTTTTTAAAAAATCAAGTTTTTTGTGAGATATTCTATATTTTAAATATTTCTTTATTTCAAAACCTTTGTTTTTTGTACATTATGCACTAATAACAGGGCTTTTTCTTAGGTAAGTGTGCCAAGCAGGGCGTGAAAAACGGCGTTTTGAATTAATAATATGACAATTTTTTTGCACCTCAAGTAATATAATTATTCCCTGAAATACGGTTCGGGAAGTGTAAAAATGAAAACTCTTGAAAAAGAAGGACAGCGTCTGCGCGAAGCGGTAAGCAAAGACAAAACAAGGCAGGGCGTTGAAGCCGCCGCGTATCTTGCGGCGGGGCTTTTGCTTGCGCGCAGTCTGGTTTCGGGTATCGGCGCGCCGTTTGCGGTGGCGCTGATTTGCGTTTCACGCAGGAATAATTACCTTTTTTCCGCGCTCGGTGCGGCGCTGGGTTACCTTATTTTCTGCCCTGCGGATTTTCCGCGTTACGCCGCCGCGGTGGTTATTGCGCTGCTCGGGGCGCTGTCCGCAAAAATTGCAGACGCAAAAAACAACGCGTCAATGCCGATGCTGACCGCGTTTTTAAGCCTGCTTGCAACGGGGCTTGCGGTTAACCTTAAAACCTCCGCCGCCCTTGCGGAATACGCGCTGACTCTGGCGGAAAGCATACTCGGCGCGGGCGCGGCGTTTTTCTTTTTCAGAACGCTGAATTGCTCGCGCAGGCGGATGCGCTTCAGGGCGCTGCCCGTTTCCGATATGGTGTGCGTTGTGATTTCCGCCTCGCTGCTGCTGATGAGCCTTTCCGCCTTAAAAATCGGCGGCGTTTCGGTGGCAAGAATTGCCGTAATTCTTGCAATTCTCATCTGCGTTCGCTTCGGCTCTGACAGGCTCGGAATAATGCTTGCGCTTTCGCTTGGCTTTGCGTTCGGGCTTGCGGAAAACGGCGCGCTGTTTCTGGTGGGCGCTTACGGATTTTCCGCACTGCTTGCCGCGCTGTTCTGCCCGTTCGGCGCGGTGTGCCTGTCTGTTGCGTTCGTGCTTTCCTCCGCGCTGTTTACAATTGCGGCGGGCGCCCCCGTCTGCTTTTTCATTGAGCCCTTTACGGCGGCGGTTGCTCTGCTTTTAATCCCGCCTAAGCTCTGCGACAGAATAGAGAGCGTTTTTCACGACGGCGCGGACATTACGCCCGACGGCTCGCTGCGGCGCAGCCTTGTAATGCGCCTGCGTTTTGCGGCTGGCGCAGTTAATTACATAAGCGAAAGCGTTAACGACGTGCGCGAAAAAATTAACGCAATAAACGAAAAGGCGCGCGAACGCGAGCCTGAAAGCCTGAGCGCAGACTACCGCTCAAAAGCAATAATTGACGAAAAAACAAACGAAATACGAAAGGTTGCCGCCGACCAGTTCTTTTCCATAGCGGATATGCTAAACGACTTAGCCGCCGAATTTGACGAGGCGGAAAGCTTTGACAGCGTAGCCGCGGGCAAGCTGCGCCGACTGCTTGGCGAATACGAAATTTATCCGAAAAACATTTCCGTTATTGAGGACAAATACGGCAGAATGAGAATAGAAATTCTTGCAAACGGCAACGAAACGGGCTTTACAAACCCGAAGCTGCAGAGGGAAATTGCCAAGGCGTGCGGCAGATACTTTGCAAAATGCAGTATTAACCACTTTCGGCAGGAAACGATGATTACCTTTTCCGAAAAGCCTAATTACTACCTTGAGGCAGGCTTTGCGCAGTTTTCCGCCGAGGGCAAGCTGTGCGGCGACGCTGTAAAAATTATTAACGACAACCGCGGGCGCCACATACTGATTATCAGCGACGGTATGGGCAGGGGCGGCAGAGCGGCGCTTGACGGCGCAATGGGCGCGGGACTGCTGTCAAAGCTGCTTTCCGCTGGCTTCGGCTTTGACTCCGCGCTGAAGGTGGTAAACTGCGCGCTGCTTGTAAAATCGAACGACGAAAGCCTTGCAACCCTTGACTGCGCCTCGGTTGATATGTTCACGGGCAGGGTGGATTTGTACAAGGCGGGTGCGCCCGCCTCCTACCTCGTTAAAAACGGCAGGGTTACAAAATGCGAGCTTTCGTCAATGCCCGCGGGAATTCTGCGCGGAATTGAATTTGCAAAGCGTACCGCCGTGCTGAGCAGCGGGGATTACATTATTCTTGTAAGCGACGGCGTTACGGATTTGGGCACGGACTGGCTGTACGCAGTGCTTACGGGCGCGCGCGATTTAACCGTTCAGGCGCTTGCGGATGAAATTCTGCGCGAGGCGGTCAGGCTGAGCGACGGCAAAAGGGCTGACGATATGAGCGTTATCGTTGCCAAGCTGCGCCCCATAGAATAATTTGCATTTTTACACAAAATGTGATATACTTGATTTTCAGAGCAACAATATGTTGCCGCGAAAGGAGATTCCGATTATGTGCGGAATTATTGGTTACACAGGTTACAGCGAAGCAAGGGGAATTCTTTTAAAAGGACTTAAAACCCTTGAATACAGAGGATATGACAGCGCGGGCGTTGCGGTTTACCACCCCGATTTTAAAGAGGTGCTGGTTTCAAAATGCGAGGGCAGAGTTGAAAAGCTTGAAACAAGAACGGCTGACGTAAGGGGCACGGCGGGCATAGGCCACACCCGCTGGGCAACCCACGGCGGAGTAAGCGACACCAACTCCCACCCCCATAAATTCGGCAGCGTTACGCTTGTGCATAACGGTATTATTGAAAACTACGCCGCAATTAAAAATCAGCTCGGCGTTGAAAAAAAGCTGAAGTCGCAGACCGATTCAGAGGTTGTTGCGGCGCTGGTTGATTACTACTACACGGGCAACCCGCAGGAAGCGATTATCAAAGCCGTTAAGGAATTAAGCGGCACGTTCGGTCTCGGCATTATGTTTGACGACATTCCCAACAAGCTGTTTGCCGTAAGAAACGTAAGCCCGATTGTGTGCTGCCAGAACGAAGACGGCGCATACATTGCCTCGGACATTATGGCAATCGGCGAATACAGCGAAAAATACTTTGTTCTGCCCGAATTTTCGATTGCCGAAATCTCGGCGGATAAAATTTTCATTACCGATTTTAACGGTAACGCCGTTGAGCCCGACTACCTTACGCTTGACTGGGACATTAAAAACAGCGGCAAGGGCGGCTATCCCTTCTATATGGAAAAGGAAATTATGGAGCAGCCCGAGGTTATTGAAAAAACCGTTTCCTCAAGAATTAAGGACGGTCTGCCCGACTTTACGGCTGACGGCGTGGACGACGGTATTTTTACCGACTGCGACAATATTACCGTAATCGCCTGCGGCACGGCTATGCACGCGGGTCTTGTGGGCAAGCACCTTATTGAGAAATTCTGCCGCGTACCCGTTACGGTTAATATGGCAAGCGAGTATATGTACAACGACCCGATTATTAACGAGCGCACGCTTGTTATCTGCGTTTCGCAGAGCGGCGAAACGATTGACACACTTGAAGCGCTGAAATACGCAAGGCGCAGGGGCGCAAAATCCCTTTCAATCGTTAACGTAAAAGGCTCCACCATCGCGCGCGAGTCCGAAAACGTAATTTACACAAACGCGGGCCCCGAAATTGCGGTTGCCTCCACAAAGGCGTACACCACGCAGGTTGCCGTTTTCTATCTTATTGCGGCAAAAATCGCCCTGCTGCGCGGGCTTTTCAGCGAAAACAGGGCAAAGCAGTTTATTGCAAACCTCAGCGCCGTACCCGCCGCAGTGCAGGAGGTGCTGGACAGGAGAACCGAAATCCACCTGCTTGCAAAGGGTATGCTTACATCCGAGCATACGTTTATGATAGGCAGAGGGCTTGACTATTCAAGCCTGCTTGAAGCCTCGCTCAAGCTCAAGGAAATTTCCTACATTCACTCCGAGGCGTTTGCTTCGGGCGAGCTGAAGCACGGAACAATAGCGCTGATTACGGACCAGACGCCCGTTATTGCGCTGATGACGCAGAGCGATTTGCAGTCAAAGCAGGTTTCAAACATCCGTGAGGTACAGTCCAGAGGCGCAATCGTTTTAACCTTTGTTAAAAAATCGCTTATTAAAGACGGCGAATGCTCGTTTGCACTGCCCGATATGGACGACGACTTTATGTCAATTCCGTCAATAATCGCGCTGCAGCTGCTTGCTTACTACGTATCCTCGGATAAAGGGCTTGACGTTGATAAGCCCCGTAACCTTGCAAAAGTTGTTACGGTTGAATAAACAAAAAAGACGGCTCATTCAGAGTCGTCTTTTTTTACTGCCGTGTTTTCGGAGTTGCGGAAAACCACAAATTTGTCGTAGAAAAATTCGGTTGTTAAATTGACCGCCATAGTGCAGCCGAGCACGATGTAATTTATTGCGCCGACGTCGGCATATTTTGCCGTAAAATAATTTCCGAGCAGGGTTGAAACGGGTGTAAACACCGCGTAAAACGCAAGCACCTTCAGCATTGCAATCGGCACGTTTGCGGCGGATTTAAACGTAAACTTCCTGTTAAACGTAAAGTTCCACAGCACTGACAAAAGCAGCGCAATCAAATACATAGGGCCGTATTCATTTTGCATAATTTTCGCAAAGGTTTCGTTTGACGCCATTGCGTTTTGCAAAAACGGCAATTTGATTATTACCTCGTTCATCAGCGTAAACGAAAGCACCTGAATTATACCCGCCGACGCGGAAAACAAAGCAAACTTTACAAACTGCCAGACGTTTTGCTTTTTGCTTTTTTCTTCTGCCATTATGCACACCCCCTGTAATATGCTAACACTTTTTGCCGTGTTCGTCAAGCGCCGACGAAATGGCTGATAAGTATTTCAAGCCCTATACCGATAAGGATTAAACCGCCCAGAATTTGCGCGTGCTTTGAAAATTTGTTGCCGAATTCCCTGCCGATGTAAACGCCGCCCACGCAGATAACAAGCGTTACGGCGCCGATTATTGCAGAGGCAACAAGCGCCATTCCCGCCGAATACTGCTCAATCGTAAAGCCTACGGAAAGCGCGTCAATCGAGGTTGCAACACCCTGAACAATCAAATCGCCCCAGCCGAGCTTTTCAGCGTTTTGCCCGTCTTCCTCGTCCTTGCCGCGAATGCTTTCAACAATCATTTTGCCGCCGATATAAAGCAAAAGCAGGAACGCGATGTAAGGCACAAACCTTTCAAACTGATTAAAATACTTAACAAAATTATGTACGCAAACCCAGCCGAGCATAGGCATTGCCGCCTGAAAGCCCGCAAACACAAGCGCGATTACCGCAATTCTGCGGCGGCGCATTTTGGGGTCGTTAAGCCCGTTTGCAACGGAAACGGAAAACGCGTCCATAGCAAGCCCTACGCCGAGGAATATGCTGTTTAAAATAAAGCCGATGTTCATACAAAACCTCTGTTACAGAATGTAGGGGACGCCGACCTCGGCGTCCCGCAATTAATCTTCCTTCTTTTTTCTGTTTCGCAGAATAATCATAAATATCATTCCGCAAAGGCCGCCGATTGTGTTCATCATCATATCCGTCATAGTGTCAAACAAACCGAGATAGCCGTATTCGTTGCGATACTTTGCAATATCAAACATTGCGGTTTCCTCGCCCGGCTTTGCAAGCTGCAGGTTTGTGCCGTGCAGGGTGTCCATAAGGAATTCGTAAAACTCCCAGCCCACTGCGATTGAAAGCGCAAACATAAGCGCAAAGATTGCGGCAAGCGTTGCGGCGCACTGCCCCTTTTTGCGCTGAATAATCACGGCAAAATCATAACCGAAAACCGCGCACGCCAGACCCGAGGAAACGTGCATAACCTCGTCAAACCAGGTGTACTTATCAAACCACCCGCCGTAAGAGCCGATAACGATGCCGACGAAAATAATAACGTTAAGCATAGTTTGCGAAAGGGGCGGCACCTCCTCAATAAAGCTGCCGTTGCCGAGAATCTGGAACAAATCCCACAAATGCGAGAAAATCCAGCAGAACACGGATTCAAAGCCCATAACCAAATCGCCGTGAACGAACGAATAGGCTGCGCAGATAATAAGCGCAACGCGCGTTATAATCCAAAATATAAGCTGCCCCTTGGGAATATCGCCGATGGGGTCCTTTTTTATTTTATATGCCATAATTAAGCTTTCCTTTTAATAAATATTAGATATATAATAGCAATATGGCAATAAAAAGTCAAATGCTAAAATCTTTGACAAATATGCAAAAACAAGGTATAAATAAAACAAGGTGATTTTATGAAAACGAAAACCGCATTTAAGGCATTTTCCGCGCTGCTTTGCCTGCTGCTTATCGCGGGCAGCCTTTCCGCCTGCAGCTCCGCACCCGCGGATTTAAACAGTTTAAGCAAATACAAATATAATATCGGCGATTTTTGCGCAGGTGTTAAAGAAGATTCAACTTATTACAATGCCGTTTCCGAACTTGGAAAAACCGTTAAAGAAAAAGAAACCAACAAATACATTATTAACGAGTTTGAAAAAGAGGGCATAGTTTTTGAAGGAAACTATACCTTTACCGAAGACGAATATACAGAATATCCCGATGTTTATCCCATTAAGTTTACGTTTACCCCCAAAGGCGATTACACCGAAGAGGAGCTGAAAGCCGCCTTTGACGCTATCTACAACACCTATTATTCAAATTGGCAGGGAAACTATGAGCGCTCCGGCGTTCTGCCCGTTTACGAAGAAGAAAACGAAACGGAAAGATGGATTTATCATTTTATGAGCGGTCAATATTGCGAAATCCGTTTTTCAAAGGATTATTCAAATCCCCGCATCGTTTATTCTTTTAAGGTGGTAGGCTAAGCCTTCCCCTCAAGGGGAAGCCTTTTTTATAAACAAATAATAAAGATTTAAAGTTTTTGTTGAAAGTTGCGGCGCTTTCTATTAGAATATATAAGAATAATTTATGTAAATTCTATCGGAGGTTCATAATATGACTAACACACCAAAAGCACCGTGGTTAAAGTTCTTCGGCGATATTCCCGCAACGCTCGAATATCCGCAGGGCTCTATGTACGAGGCAATCAAGTACGGTTACGAAACCAAACTCAATAACAACGGCAATCAGCCTGCGTACGTTTTCCAGGGCAAAAACACAAGCTACCCCGAGTTTTTTGAAAAGATTGACCGCGTTGCAAAAGCGTTTATGGCAATCGGCATAGGCGAGGGCGATAAGGTTACAATCTGTATGCCCAACGCTCCGCAGGGTATTGACAGCTTTTACGCGCTTAACAGAATCAGCGCAGTACCCACAATGATTCATCCGCTTTCCGCTGCGGGCGAAATCAAGTTTTACGTTACACATTCAAAAAGCAAGGCAATCCTTGTGCTTGATATGTTTTACGAAAAGGTGCTTGAGGCGCTTAAAGACGTTGACGAGCCCGTTAAGGTAATCGTTGCTCATATTAAGGATGAGCTTCCTTTCCCGCTTAACATCCTTTACCCGCTTACCGTTAAGAACAAGCCCGCTCCCCTGCCCGCCGACAACAAAAACGTTATCGACTGGAAGGACTTTATTGCAGGCGGCAAAAAGGTTTCCTCACTGCCGAACACCTTCCCCGGCAAAGACGAAACCGCAACAATCCTTTTCAGCGGCGGCACAACGGGCACGTCAAAGGGCATTGAGCTTACAAACCTTAATATGAACGCCCTTGGCTATCAGGTTCAGGCGGGAGCAGGCTTTTCAATGCATAATCTGAGAATGTTTTCGGTTATGCCGCTGTTCCACGGCTTCGGACTGGGCGTTGGTATTCACACCGCGCTTACCGCTTGCGCAACCTGTATTCTTATTCCGCAGTTTACAATTAAAACATACGCAAAGGACGTACTTAAATATAAGCCGAACGTTATCGTAGGCGTGCCGACGCTTTATGAAGCGCTGCTTCGCTGCGAGGGCTTTAACGGCGCGGACCTGTCCTTCTTAAAGGGCGTTTTCTGCGGCGGTGACTCGCTTTCAATCGAGCTTAAAAAGAAGGTTGACGCCTTCCTTAAAGAGCATAACGCAAAGGTTCAGATTCGCGAGGGCTACGGCACAACCGAGTGCGTAACCGCTTCCTGCCTTACTCCGTACGATTTCTTCCGCGAGGGCAGTATCGGTATTCCGTTCCCCGACACCTATTACCAGATTGTTGACCCGAAGAACGACACCGAGGTTCCTTACGGCACCGAGGGCGAAATCTGCATTTGCGGTCCGACCGTTATGAAGGGCTACCTTGACAACGCGGAGGAAACCGCGGCAACGCTGAGAACCCATAAGGACGGCAACGTTTGGCTGCACACGGGCGACCTCGGCACGATGGACGAGGACGGCTTCATCTACTACAAGCAGAGGCTTAAAAGGCTTATCATCGTTTCGGGCTTCAACGTATATCCCTCACAGGTTGAAAACACGATTGACGCTCACCCCGACGTGCTTCTTTCCTGCGCAATCGGAATTCCCGACCCGTATAAAATCCACAAGGTTAAGGCATTCGTAGTGCTTCGCCCCGGCGTTGAGCCGAGCGATAAGATTAAGGAAGAAATTCTTGAGCATTGCCGCAAGAACATTTCCAAATACGCTATGCCGAGAGAGATTGAATTCCGTACCGAGCTGCCGAAAACCCTTGTAGGCAAGGTTGCATACCGCCAGCTTGAAGAAGAGGAAGCGGCAAAGGCGGCAGCAAAGGAAGCCGCAAAGAACGAATAATTATTTAACCGCTCAATCTGATTGAGCGGTTTTTTCTTGCCACTGTGAAAAAACTGTGCTATACTGATTATGCACTAAAAAAGTGCTAAAAATTACGGAGGTAAAAATTTATGTCAAAATATGTTTGCGATATCTGCGGTTATGAATATGACCCCGAAATCGGCGACCCCGATAACGGTATAGAGCCGGGAACAGCATTTGAGGATTTGCCTGACGACTGGGCTTGCCCGCTTTGCGGAGTTGGTAAGGACAGCTTTTCAGAGGCATAAATAAAGCAATTCAAGGGAAGGGTTCGCCCTTCCCTTCATACTGTCGTTAAAGGGCATAACCGTCCGCCGTGCGAAGCGCCCTTGTTTATTTTATACATAGAGGAACCCGTTTTTTTGTGCATTTTTTAAATTGACAGAATTTTCCGCTGCACTTATAATAAATGTGAATAAATTGTTAACAGGGTGTGATGTAATGGCTATGCCTAAACTAAACAAAACTCAATTACCCGCGCTGATTTCATTTGTAATTATTTTTGCTTCGTACATAGGCGAAAAGGCGTTGAAGCGCTTAACCCCTTGGAGCGCAACAAGCGCAATCCTTCAGGCAATCGCGCTTACGGCGGCAGTGCTTGCTGTTTTTCTGCTGCTGCTTAAATGCAAGGATTATTTTGCAGGTCTGCTGGTTTCCATACTTGCCTTTAAAATTTTGCCGCCTAATCTGCAAATGCTGCACGACACGGCGTTTGACGCGGCTGCGGTATTTTTCCTCGTGCGCAAGGCGGCGCTTGCAATGTTCCTTTACCTTGCTTACTATTTTTATCAGCAGCTTAAAAAGGAGCAGCCCGACAACTACGCTCATGTGTGGGGAATTGCGTCAATACTGCTGATTTTCCCGTACATTACGAGCGTTGCAACCGATTATGAAAAATACATTATGCTGAAAACGGGCAACACCCTTCTTGTTCACGCGGTTACGGCGCTTGCTTATGTGTGCGCATTCCTGATTATGACGGGCTTCTGCTTTAAGTTTAAGGGCAACACCGCAAGGCTGATTTGCGCTTACGGAATTATCGTGCTTATTACCCGAATGTTAAGAAAAGCAACCGTTGTTATGATTCTTACAGCGGGCGGCAACTATGTAGGCAAGTCAAATTTTGCGTGGATTGCGATTTGCGCAGTACTGCTTGTGTATATGATTATAGTAAGAAAAAAGACCGCCTTTCCCGAAACGGCAAGCGAATAAAAAAACAAATATTTAAGGGACTGCAATGCAGTCCCTTTTTTGTTTGGGTAATTGAATTTGCCGAGCAAGCCCGTGAACAAAAACATATTTATAATTGCTGCTCCAGTTATCCGTCCGCGCTGTTTCAACGGTTTTTGCCGAGCAGGCGGTCAGCAGCAGTGAGGCGGCAAGCACAAGAACACAAAGCCGCAACAGGTTTCTTTTCATAGTTATTCCACGCTCCTTGCATTAATTATATATGAAAAAGGGCGCATTATCAACTGACAATGTGCACTCGCCCACCTGCTCTAAAGGCTAATAAGGTTTAAAT
>CADBUK010000110.1 GCA_902797915.1 Oscillospiraceae bacterium | reverse complement strand
GTTCTTTTACCGCAAATACTCCGGCTTCAACACTCTTACAGTGGAGGTGGAGTAAAATGGCAGACGGTATCCGACTTGCTGAAAAGCGGGACATTCCCGCGCTGTGCACCATTTGGAAATCAAGCTTTTCCGATGAAGAGGATTACATTAAGCTTTTTTATAAAGAAAATTTTGAGCATATTGAAACTTTCGTTTACGAAGTAAACAATACGCCGATAAGTATGGTTCACGCAATGGACTGCTGCTTTGCAGCGGGTGAAGAGCAAATTGCGGCAAAGCTGCTCTATGCAGGCTGTACGCTGCCCGAAAACCGCAGAAACGGCTGTTTTACCGAACTGATGAAATATGTGATAAAAGAGGAAAGCCAAAGAGGATACGCGTTATTTCTAAAGCCTTCCGATTCGGACCATATTAGTTATTACGAAAGGCTTGGCTTTAAGCCTGATTCATATTTAAGGCTGATAACTATTATCCCGAGCGAAATTAAGCCTGTATCCGCAGCTCCCCTGTCGCCCGCCGAATACAACCGTATGCGTAATTTTGCATTTTCACATTTGCCGTACGCCAAGTGGAGCGACAGGCATCTGAAATGGTGCGTGGAGGAAAACGAATATTTTTCGGGAAAAACGTTTTCAGTTAAGCTGAACGGCGAAGAATATTTTATTATGGCTGCGCCCGAAAATAACGCGCTGATTATTACGGAAACAAACCTTTCGGTTAAACAATTAAAACAGTTTAGCGGAGCGCTTTGCGATATGTTCGGCACAGAGCATTTAAAGGCGTATATGCCCGAATTTGCCTGTGACGAGGGAGAGAAAATCATTACTTCGCTTGTTTACAACGCTCCGCTGAAAAATACTT
Organism: Oscillospiraceae bacterium; assembly: GCA_902797915.1. Lineage (GTDB taxonomy): Bacteria > Bacillota > Clostridia > Oscillospirales > Acutalibacteraceae > Eubacterium_R. The sequence goes on along the minus strand of CADBUK010000110.1, from coordinate 4,783 downwards.
ATGTTAATCTTATTTTGATATAAAGGAAAGATTTTGTGATGGAAAAAGAGATTAAAGGAAGAAAACGAAATGTTTCGCTTCGCAAGAAAACAGTTGCGGTTGTTCTGGTTGCAGCAATAGTGCTGTCTGCAATTGCCGTTACAATCAGCGGTTCATTTTACGCCTTCAGCACATTTAAGCACTATAAAAAACTTGCCGAGCAATTAGCGGATACGGCAGCCGGTATGCTCAGCGCAGAGGATATTGTGCGCTATTACAATGAGGTTAAGCAAATCGGGGATTATGATGAGGATTTGTACTGGACCGACGACGCTTACCGCGCGGAATATGATGAAAAAGCAAACGCCATCAAGGACGAGAAATATGAGCAAATGCTTAACAGCCTTTTCGTTTTTGCAGACCAGTCAAAAGGCAGAAACGAAATCAAGTATATTTATGTTCAGGTGCTTGACGGAAATTCGGTTACATATATTTTTGACGCAGACCATACAGAAGAACAATACCAGCTTGGAACAGTGCGCCCCGTTTCAGCAGAAACCTTAGAGATGACCAACCGCGAATACGGCGTGCCCGCATTTATTTCAAATACTCCTGATGACGGATGGCTTTGCTCCTGTATGAGACCCGTGCTGGACGCAAACGGCAATCCCGTGGCACTGGTTGGCGTTGATATTTCAATGTTTGAGGTTGTTAACAACAGTATTGCATATCTGGCTACCTTAGTCGGCATTATCCTTATTGCAGTTGCAATATTGATTGTGCTGATTCTTAAAGGCGTTAACGTTGCCGTGGTTGCGCCGATTAATTCGCTTTCACACGCAACAAGAACCTTTGTTGAGGACCAGAGCGAAGGGCTGAAGGAAGACTCTGCAATAACAAAGCTTGATATCCGAACGGGCGACGAAATTGAAACGCTGTGTGATTCCGTTAAAAAGATGGAGCACGACATTAACAATTACATCACTAACCTGACGGCAATTACGGCAGAAAAGGAAAGAATCGGCGCCGAGCTTGAACTTGCAACAAGAATTCAGGCGGATATGCTTCCGAACATTTTCCCTGCTTTCCCGCTTAGAAAAGACTTTGATATTTACGCAAGTATGACGCCAGCGAAAGAGGTTGGCGGCGACTTTTACGATTTCTTCCTTGTTGACGAAACACATCTTGCTATGGTTATGGCAGACGTTTCGGGAAAAGGCGTTCCTGCTGCGCTGTTTATGATGATGAGCAAAATCCTTATTCAAAACGCAGTAATGAGCGGCAAGTCCCCTGCCAAAGCGCTTGAATTCGTAAACAATCAAATCTGCGCAAATAACCGCGAGGAAATGTTTGTAACCGTTTGGCTCGGCATTATTGATTTGGAAAGCGGCTTGCTTACCGCCGCGAACGCAGGTCACGAAAAGCCGATTGTTAAAGCCCCTGAGAGCGATTTTGAATGCTTATCGGATAAACACGGCTTTGTAATAGGCGGTATGTCGGGTCTTAAATATAAGGAATACGAAATTAAGTTTGAAAAGGGTTCAAAGCTGTTCATATATACGGACGGCGTCGCAGAGGCAACAAACACTGACGACGAGCTCTTCGGCCTTGAAAGAACGGTTGACGCTTTAAACAGCGCAGACAACAAAGCCCCGTATGAAATCATCAACAGTGTTAAAAAATACGTTGATGACTTTGTAGGCGAAGCGCCGCAGTTCGACGATTTGACAATGCTTTGCTTTGAATATAAAGGTCCTGACAGCAAAGAAATTACAGTTGAGGCAACGCTTGATAACGTTACGCTTGCCATTGACTTTGTAAATAAAAGCACCGAAAATCTGCATTTCAGCGACAGGGACAAAAATATGATTGAGGTTGCCGTTGACGAAATCATCAGCAATGTTGCAAGATACGCTTACGGGGATGGCGTCGGCAACGTAACAGTAAATTTTGCTTCCGATGAAGAAGGAATAACGCTTACCGTAACAGACGGCGGAGTTCCGTATAATCCCTTAAATAAGGAAGACCCCGACATTACACTCTCTGCAGAGGAAAGAAGTATCGGCGGATACGGGATTTTCATTGTGAAAAAGGTTATGGACGATATTTCATACGAATATAAAGACGGCAAAAACATTCTTGTTATGAAGAAAAAATACAGCGCATAAAGAGATAAACGTTCTGCTCTGCATAACTCACAGCCGTCGAGTAATCGGCGGCTGTACTTTTGTTTTAAGGTGTGGTATAATAAAACCGAGAAATCGGTATTTATGGAGGAAGATACAATGGCAAACGAAAGTATGGAAGCTCTTGCGGCAAAAAGAGAAAAAGCGATTGTAAAAACAAGCGTTATAGGCGTGATAACAAATGTACTTCTTGCTGTATTTAAAGCGGCAATCGGTATGATTTCACATTCTATTGCGGTAACGCTGGATGCGGTTAATAATCTGTCAGATGCGTTATCGTCGGTAATAACGATTATCGGCGCTAAACTTGGCGCAAAGCAGCCCGACAAAAAGCACCCGCTCGGCTACGGCAGAATTGAATACATCAGTTCAATGCTTGTTGCGGCAATTGTGCTTTATGCGGGTATTACCTCGCTTGTGGAGTCTGTAAAAAAGATTATTCATCCCGAAGCGGCGGATTACAGCAAGGTATCGCTTATCATTATTGCCGTGGCGATTGCGGTAAAACTCGTACTCGGTCAGTATGTAAAAAAACAGGGCAAAAAGCACAACTCGGGCGCACTTGTTGCTTCGGGTTCAGACGCGCTGTTTGATGCAATTCTGTCCGCATCCGTTCTCGCTTCCGCAATTATTTATCTGGTTTGGCACGTCTCGCTTGAAGCGTATGTCGGCGTTGTGATTGCCGTTATCATTATCAAAGCCGGTGTGGAAATGATGATTGAAACGCTCAACGATGTCCTCGGTAAACGCAGCGATAAAGAAGATGTTAAAGCAATAAAGAGCCTTATCTGTGAAGAGCCGGAGGTACGCGGCGCGTACGACTTGATTATGTATAATTATGGGCCGAATAAGAATTACGCAAGCGTTCATATTGAACTGCCCGACACAATGACGGTTGACGAGGTGGATATGCTGACGCGCCGTATTCAAGCAAAAGTTTATTGCGAAAGCGGAGTAATACTTACGGGTATCGGCGTTTATTCCTACAACACCTCAGATGATGAGGCGGCACAGATAAGAAACACCGTTCAAAAAACCGTTTTAGCGCACGAATGGGCACTACAGCTTCATGGCTTTTATGCCGATACAGAAAGCAAAACTATGCGATTTGATGTTGTTGTCAGCTTTGATATAGATAGTACTGATGCCGTAAAAATGCTGACAAATGAAATTCAGTCACTTTATCCCGACTATTCTTTACAGATAGTTCCCGACATTGACGCATAGGGAGAATCAGACAAATTCTAATTTGTCGGGTAAGTGATTTAACCTAAAATTTCATAGATGGTCATTAGATGGTCTTGAGCATAGTTTTAAAAAACTCATCCTGAATAAAACAACGGATACCGCAAGGGTATCCGTTATTTATTGGAACTGGTAATCGGACTTTGGAAAATTTGCGCGACGCACAACGAAAAGGTGCACTGCACCTTTTCTCCCGATTTCGTCAAAAGTCTGAGATATTTTTTCTAAGGTGTTTTGCCGAAATCGGTGTACTTTTCATCGGTTCGAGCCCAATATTATATTGAAATAACAAATGACACCGCGAGGGTGTCATTTGTTATTTGGAGCTGGTAATCGGACTCGAACCGATGACCTCTGGTTGTAGTTAAGGGTATAATTTCTGCATAACACCATATTCATCTAACACTTTGAGGATTTCGTTTTTTTCACATTCACTAATATACGGAGAAATTGATATTTCACTTCAAAATCAGAGTATTCTGTTTTCATTGAAAAGATACATCAACACTGCTGCTACCGATTTGCTGTTCAAGCGAATCAGCATTCTCAATCTGTCCGATTTTCGTGTAGGTGTATGAGGTTTCAAAATCCTTGTAAAAGATAACGACACAGTTATCACCGTAAAGCATAATATCGCCCTTATGAATTGTACCGATATTCTTCGGCTTGCTCGGCAAAGAAGTATCAAGATAATAATACTTTTCATTACCGTGAAGCTCGCTCATAGTCAGCGTAACGGGTAGCATTTCCGAAAAAGCCTTTGCCGTTTCATTATCTTCTAAAGCGACTGCGAATTCTTCGCCGTTTATGATAACAGTCATGCCGTGAATATTCTCTGCTGTTGATTGTTCTGCTTCGGTAGTCTGAACGGTTGTGGGCTCGGTCACTTCGCTTGCAGGCTCTTCAACCTCTTTCGTGCAGGAAGAAAAAGTAATAACGGCAGCGATAATCAGCACGCATAGTAAAAGCTTCTTCATTTAAGGTACTCCCTGTAAAAGCTCTCGATTTTATCAAACGGGATAGCATTGTTGCTGCCGCCGTCGTAAAGGTCTGTATGAACTGCCCCTTCAATAACAAGCAATTCTTTATTATCAGGATATTTGTTGCCGTTCATCATATTTTCGTATGCATCCTTGCCGAAATAGAAAGAATGCGCTTTATCACCGTGCATAATCATTACGGCGCTGCGGATTTCGTTGCTGTACTGCAAAATCGGCTGATTGACAAAGGATTCGCAGCCAACGACATTCCATCCTCCGTTTGAATTGAGAGAGCGCGGATGATAGCCTCTGTCGGTTTTGTAGTAATCATAATAATCCTTAACGAAGAATGGCGCGTCCTCGGGAAGCGGGTCAACAACGCCGCCCGCCAGC
>CADBUK010000109.1 GCA_902797915.1 Oscillospiraceae bacterium | reverse complement strand
TATGCACTTCTAATATAGCAAAACAGCAGGAGGTTTTCAAGACGAATTTGCAATTTTGCGGGGACCCCGAAAACGGAAAGGCGCTCGTCGTATAAAACAAAAACGCCTCCGAAAACGGAAGCGTTTTGATAAATAGATTATCTCTTTGAGAACTGTCGGGGCGTTAAGAAAACAGTGCGGTGCACTGTTTTTAGCCTCCGACCGCAGGAGCTATGCTCCGAGGACCCGCAGTGGAAACAACCCCGATAAAACAAAGCACTTCCGACAAGCAGAAGTGCTTTGATGATAAACAGATTATCTTTTTGAGAACTGCGGTGCGCGGCGGGCTGCTTTGAGACCGTATTTCTTTCTTTCCTTCATTCTCGGGTCACGAGTAAGGAAGCCTGCCTTTTTAAGAGTCGGGCGGAGAGCCTCATCGTACTGAAGAAGAGCTCTTGAAATACCGTGGCGGATTGCACCTGCCTGACCTGAAACGCCGCCGCCGTTAACACGGCAAACGATGTCAAACTTCTCTTTAGTGCCTGTTAAAACGAGGGGCTGATTAACGATAAGCTTGAGAGTATCAAGACCGAAGTAATCGTCAATATCTCTGTCGTTAATAGTAACCTTGCCTGTGCCTGCGTAAATGCGAACACGAGCAACGGATTCTTTTCTTCTACCTGTTCCGTAGAAATATGGATTTGACTCGTACATACTGCTTTACCTCCCCTTAGAATTCCCAAGCAACAGGCTGCTGAGCCTCGTGCTTGTGGTCTGCGCCCTTGTAGATGCGGCATCTGGTTAACTGCTTTCTGCCCTGAGTTGTGTCGGGAATCATACCCTTAACAGCAAGCTTCATAGCAAAATCGCTCTTTTCTTTCATAAGGGTACCATACTGAACCTCTTTGAGATTGCCGATGTAGCCTGTATGGTGCTGATAAAGCTTCTTCTCAAGCTTTGCGCCTGTAAGTACAGCCTTGTCAGAATTGATAATAATAACGAAATCTCCGCAATCAACGTGGGGTGTGAAGATTGGCTTCTGCTTGCCTCTGAGAAGCACTGCAGCCTCAGCGGCAACCTTGCCGAGCGGCTTGCCCGCAGCGTCAATAACATACCATTTGCGTTCGATTTCATCAGCTTTTGGCATAAATGTTGACATTTAACTTTCCTCCAAATTCTAATAGTAATGCCGCAGCCGTGCGGCTTTGGCGTGCTTCATAATAATAGCACAAGGGTATTTTGTTGTCAACAGCAAAATTAAAATAATTTATGATTGCTCGCGTTTTCTCCGTTTTTCTCGCTTTTTCATAGCAAATGCTAAAATATAAAATACGGATTTGCACCTGCAAACCCGTACTTTATAAACCTATTTGCCTCGTTTGCTATTTTATAAACCACCTGTTTACGTCAACGTACTTACTGTTAACTCCGTCGCAGCTGCCGTGCTTGGAATACTGCCACGCGTCATAGCTGCCCGGGTAGGAAACGGTTTCGTTATAATCCGCCACCCACACGTAAATATTTCTGTTCAGCGACGTAGAACGGATGTCAAAGGTCAGCACGCTTGAGGAGGAATAAACCCCTGCAAGCAGCCCCGCGCCGTTAATTTCCTCGCAAAAGGCGTTGATAACCTGCGCCGCCTCCTTGCCCGAAAGCCCTGCGTTAAAAAGCCTGCCCGTGTGGTTGCCGTCAGAGTCAAACGCATATTCAAAATCAATAAAAACGGGCAGGGCGGGCGTGTACCTGCCCAAAGCTTTGAGCGCAAATTTTGCTTCCTCGCGCGCTTCCGCCTCCGTGGTTGCCTGCGAATAAAAGTATATTCCGTAGGGAATACCCGCTCTGTCTGCCTCGGAAATATTGTACGCAAACAGCTCGTCCTCAACAATTTCGCCGTTGCCGTAGCCGCGGTAGCCGCAGCGGATTATTGCAAAATCCGTTGCCCCCGCAACCGCCTGCCAGTCAATATCCTGATTATGACCTGAAACGTCAATGCCCTCAACGTAATCGCCCCCGCTGCTGAAAAGCGCGGGCTTGGACGCGTTCGGCGCCTTGGCGTGCAGAATTGCCGCCGAGGCTATACCTATTATAATAAGCACGCAAAGCAAAAACGCAGTGCGTGCCTTTTTTGTTTTCAAATTTATTGCTGTTATTTTCATATTAAAACTTAACGCTTATTTCGCCGCTGCGCAGCGTTTTGGTTTTTCCATTTTCGGTTTTTACAACCAGCCCTCCGCGCCCGTCGATTTCAAGCGCGGTTGCGGCGGTTGCGCGCCCGTTTTCAATAAAGCAGATTTTTCTGCCGATAAGCATACTGTGCGCACGGTAATAGTCAATGTACTCCGCCGAGCTGCAAAAGGCAATTTTAATCAGCTCGTCCGTAACGGCGGCAATCAGCTCGGCGCGCTTGATTTTTTTGCCGAGGCTGCCCGCGTTCGGAATATCGTCGGGGAATTTCAGCGTGCTGACGTTAACGCCTATGCCGATAATAACCGCGTTTACCGTGCCGCTTTCAAAATCCGTAACCGCTTCCGTCAGAACACCGCAGATTTTTGAGCTGCCCAGATAAACGTCGTTAACCCATTTTATCTGCGGCGCCGCGTCGGTCAGGCGTTCAAGCGCTCTGCAAACGGCAACTGCCGCCGCGGTTGTTGCGCTTACGGCGTTTTGCAGCGAAACCTCGGGCTTCAGCACTAAGCTGAAATATGCGCCCGAGTCGGCGGGGGAGTAAAAGCTTTTTCCCTGTCTGCCCCTGCCCGCGCTTTGTTCGTTTGCAACAAGCAGCGCGGGGCAAGCCGCCTCGTCCTCGGCAAGCAGACGCTTTGCCTGCGTGTTAGTGGAGTCAATTACGGGGTAGTAGTAAACGGGCATATCGGTTTTCAGGTATGCCCTGATTTTCTGCTCGGAAAGCAGGTCGTTATCGTCCGAAAGGGCGTAGCCCCTGTTGCGCACGGCAACTATTTTCCAGCCGTCCTTTTGCAGCGCCTTAACCGCCTTCCAAACGGCTGCGCGGCTTTTGCCGAGCTCTGCGGCAAGCTGTTCGCCGTTAATATATCCCTCGGCTTCGGTAAGCCTTTGGGCGATTTCTTCTTTTAAGGTCATAATATTATTCCAAAGTTATTGTAATGTCGGACAGCTCCGCAAGAGGATAACTCTTATCAAGTTTAAGCGTCAGCACCTGTTGGCTGCCCTCGGTTGAAATTGCGGCGCCCTCAACAATTGAACAAACGTAGCCGTTCACGATAATTGTCGCTTCGTAATGGGGCAGCTTTGCGAGCGATTCATCAAAGCTTATTCCCGACTTTGCGTAAATCTTAATTTCCCTGTTTGTCAGCACAACCTTGTCAATCGCGTTACCGTCGGATTTAACGCCGCCGATTGTGAAGGAGGAAGCGTTAACGTCCTTTGGCAGACCGATTGAAAGCGAGCTGAGCTTTGAGCCCGAAAATGCGGCGTTTACACCGTTTGTATAGGTTTTGCTCCAGTCCTTATCCGAAATGTTAAGCGGGCTTGTGGTGTAATAATCAAGGTTCTGCGTAAAGTGCAGGCTTTGAATCCCGATTGCCAAACCGCCGTTTGAAATGTTAATAACGCAGTCAATGCTGCCGATAACGACGGGCTCCGTCAGCTCGTTAAAGCTTGCGTAAACGTCAATGCTTGCGGTTGCGCCGCCGTTTTCAAGCTCCTTGTCAAGCGCTATAATGCACGGGCCGTAATCCCAAGTGTTTAATGTGCAGTATGCCGTGTTATCCTTGGTTTTAGGCGCGGTTACAAACCACGTCCAAGCGTGGTTATACGGCAGCCCCGTTTCAACATTATAGTTAAACTGATTGCTAAGATAATCCATAACAATCTGTACGCGCTTGGGCGACGAAATCGGCTGGCTGATCTGGGCGTGCGCCGTTGAAAACAGCTTTGAGTACCAGCCTGCGCTGTTGGTGTAATATACCGCGTAATCGTAATTGCCGTCAACGTCAACACTCGGCACAAGAATATACAGCCCGTAGGTGTTCGTGTTGTAGTGTTCGTCATAATTATCCTGCGCAAGAATAACAATATCCTTGTTGCCGTTATGGTCAAAATCGTAGTATTCAAGCTGCGGCTTGGATTTTGAAAAATTCTTGTTCCAGTCGCTGAACTCCGTCTCATAGCCGTTTTGTTCAAGCACGATGTAATCGCCGTCGGAGTACAGCTTAATGCTGCCGTCCGAAAGCTCCGCCAGCAGCGTTTTTTCGCCTGCTCTCTGCGGGGTGTTGTCATACGCCGTGTAGTTTGTGTATTTTTCCTCGGTCTCTTTCTGTTTGGGAATATACACTGCAAAGTGGTAAATCGTCGTGCCTATAACAACCAAAACGAGTACGGCAACAAGCGCCAGCAGCGAGGGGCTAATGTTCAGTTTTTCAAATCGCTCACGCATAGATTATTTTTCTCCGTAAACCTTTTTATAGTCAAACTCAACCCTTTTTCCTTTTTCAATATGCACTGTTTTGCCCGTCGCCAGTGAAAAAATCGGGCGGTCGTGCGTGTAGGAATCGGAATATACGTCAATGATTTTCGCATCGGGGTACTCCTCTTTAAGACGGCGCACCTTTTCTTCGTCGCGGCAGTTTTCGCCGAGGATTTTACCCGTCTTTGCGTTATGCTTTGTGCAAATCAGCCTGTCAAAGCCAAGGCGTTCCTTTGCTTCGTTAAGCAAAAAATCGGGGGAGGCGCTTACGATAACGCAGTCCCGCTCGCGCTCCTTAAACCACGGGTAAGCTCTTGGCGCATATTTGTCCCAAAAGCCCTTGATTGCGCGTTCCCGCGGCAGCAGGCGCATAAAGGAAAAGCAGCTCTGCTTAAAGGTGGTAAAGCTTATCAGCTTTGTTATCAGCATAATTCCGCCCACCGCTATAACGGGCAGGTTAAGCAAACACCACGGGTAATGCACATAGCAGTAAATTATAAATCTTGTGCCGCTGTCAAAGGGAACAAGGGTGTGGTCAAAATCGTAAATGTCAAGTTCGTTTATACTTTCGTTTTCCATATATGAATTTATTATACGCTTGCCGCGTCAAAATTAAACGTAATGTGTTTGTCGCTGCCGAAGCTTGTCAGCTTAACACCTGCGGATTCAAGCATACGGCGGCTTGCGACGTTACCGGGGGTGCCCGCATATTTGTCGCTCATATAAATAACCTCTTTAATGCCCGCCTGAATAATTGCCTTTGCACATTCGTTACAGGGGAACAGCGCAACGTAAATGCGCGAGCCCTTAACGCCTATGCCGTTTGAGTTAAGAATGGCGTTAAGCTCTGCGTGTACAACAAAGGGGTATTTGGTGTCGTTTTCGTTTTCGGCGCTTCTTTCCCACGGAAAGTCCTCGTCGCTGCAGCCGCGCGGAAAGCCGTTGTAGCCCACGCTTACAATGCGGTTGTCGTCGTTAACAATGCATGCGCCAACCTGCGTGCTGGGGTCCTTGCTTCTCATTGCGGAAAGCAGCGCAACGCCCATAAAATATTCATCCCATGAAATATAATCGCTTCTCTTAGGCATAATTTTTCTCCTTTACATCTTTGCCTTCCCCCTCGGGGGAAGGGGGACCGCTTGCGGTGGATGAGGGGTTAAAGCTTTCTGCCGCGCGGCTTTATTTCAGCGCTTCAATAAATCCCTCAAGCTCCTTGCAGTCTGCATCCATAATTTTGCCGTCGTCAACCAATCTGTTAAGCTCAGGGTTAATCGGCAGCTTTGCCAAAACGGGAACGCCGAGCTCCTCGGCTGTTTCGTCAATTTTTGAATCGCCGAAAATGCTGTGCTTTTTGCCGCAGTCGGGGCATTCGTAATAGCTCATATTTTCAATAATGCCAAGCACGGGCACGTTCATCATCTGCGCCATATTAAACGCCTTGCTTACAATCATTTTAACCAAATCCTGCGGTGTGGAAACGATAACGATTCCGTCAACGGGCAGGCTCTGGAAAACGGTCAGCGCAACGTCGCCCGTTCCGGGAGGCATATCAACAAACAGGTAGTCAAGCTCGCCCCAGCGAACGTCGCTCCAGAACTGCTCTATAACGCCGCTGATAACGGGACCGCGCCATACAACAGGGGAGTTAACGTCCTCAAGCAGCAGGTTAATGCTCATAACCTTAACGCCGCCCTCGGCAACGCTCGGCAGCAAAAATTCTTCGTCCTGCATAGCCCTTGTGTTAATGCCGAAGGATTTCGGCACGGACGGACCCGTAACGTCGGCGTCAAGAATACCTACTTTAAGCCCCGCCTTTGCGCACTGCGCAGCCAGAAGGCAGGAAACAAGACTTTTGCCTACGCCGCCCTTGCCGCTTACAACGCCTATAACCTTTTTTATGTTTGAAGCCTTGTTCATCGGCTTCAGAAAGCTTTGCGGTTCCGTTCTGTCCCCGCAGTTTTGTGAACAGGTTGAACAATCGTGTGTACATTCGCTCATAATATTAATCTCCTTGGTTAAAATTTTACTGATAGTTTCTTATTACGGTAACGACTTTGCCAAGCAGCGCAAGCTCGTTAACGATAATCGGTTCGTAATTATCATTCTCAGGCTGCAGGCGAAAATGCCCCTTTTCCTTAAAAAAGCGCTTAACCGTCGCTTCGTCTTCAAGCAGGGCAACAACGATGTCGCCGTTTTCGGCAATCGGCGTTTTTTCAACAATAACCAAATCGCCGTCTAAAATATGGGCGTTAATCATGGAATCGCCTTTAACGTGCAGCGCAAAGTAATCGCCGCTTTTTCCGAGCGCAACGGGAATGTATTCCTCAATCTGCTCTGCCGCCAAAATCGGCACGCCCGCCGTAACGGTTCCCAAAAGCGGAACGGGTGTGGTTTTTAAATTGCTGCCCGCAATGCGTATGCAGCGTTTAAGCAGCGGGTCGCGTTCAATGTAGCCCATTCTGTCCAGCGCGTCAAGGTGGTATTGCACGGTGGAGGTAGATTTAAGCCCCACAGCCCTGCCAATTTCGCGTACGGAGGGCGCCATACCCCTTTCGGAAATGGACTGCTTTATGTAGTTAAAAACCTTTTCCTGCGTTTTGCTCATTTTATCCATATTTCGAGCCCCTTTAAATAAGTTTAAATAATTCTATCATTTATTATATTAATTGTCAAACAAATGTACAGTTTTTTGACCGATAATTTTTCGCTCAAAAAAAGTGTTGACAAAAAAGTTTTTATATAATATAATCATCTTTGCTTGAAAAGCAGAAACGGCTTTATAGCTCAGTTGGCTAGAGCATGCGGTTCATACCCGCAGTGTCACTGGTTCGAATCCAGTTAAAGCCACCAACGGCCCGGTGGTCAAG
>CADBUK010000108.1 GCA_902797915.1 Oscillospiraceae bacterium | reverse complement strand
ATTTAAAGTCCCTGAAATTGAGGACAAATGCTGGGTTGACAAATGCTTTTCCTGTGCTGACAGCCTTAACAGCGAATATACCTTTGGCAGTGTTTTTATATGGAAAACTCCATACCGTACGCAGATTGCAAAATATAAGGATTTCTTTATCTGCAGATGGGGCAGAGGCGAGGACATTTCCTATTCGCTCCCGATAGGCTGCGGCGATTTTAAAGACGCGGTTGAAGCAATTATCAACGACGCTGAACAGAATAATATTAAGCCACACATCTACGGTATTACAGAAAACTATAAGGCGTTGCTTAACGAGTATTTTCCCGATAAGTTTAGCTTTGAATATGACGACGGATTTAACGACTATATTTATGAAGCCGAAGCCCTTGCAAATCTGTCAGGCAAAAAGTATCACGGAAAAAGAAATCATATTTCCGTTTTTAAGCGAACTTATCCCGACTGGACATATGAGGAAATTAACGAGAGTAATATTGCTGAAGTAGTTAATCTTCACACACGCTGGATTAACGAGCGGGATGACGATGACCCTGATTTTTCTCTTGAATTCGAGGCAGTGCTGACGGGTCTCGAAAATTATAAAGAGCTTGGTTTTAAGGGCGGAATTATCAAGGTGGGCAGAACTCCTATAGCCTACACCTTCGGCGAAGCAATTAACGACGAGTGTTTTGTAACGCATTTTGAAAAAGCACCGCCTGAAATCAACGGAGCCTATACAATAATAAATCAGGAATTTGCAAAAAGACTTTTTGCCGACGGTTATAAATACATCAACAGGGAAGAGGACTTAGGCATTGAAGGCTTGAGAAAGGCAAAACAATCCTACCACCCTGCAATTTGGCTTAATAAAGAGGTTGCCGTTTATAATGATTAAAAAATGCACGGACGAAAATTCAATCGTCAGACTGTGGCAGCAAGCTTTCGGAGACAGCGAAGAGGAAATTTTGTATTTTATTTACAATGCTCGGCACGCGGAATGCTTTGCTGAATTTGTTAATAATGAGGCTGTGTCAATGCTGTTTCTTGTTGACTGTGATTTGCAGTCACGCAAAGCAAAGTATATCTACGCAGTATGTACCGCAGAAAAACACCGCAGAAAAGGCTATTCTTCGGAATTGATTGAATATTGCAAGGAAAAATATAACCTGCTATGCCTGATACCCGCTGACGACGGTTTAATTGATTTTTATAAAAGACTGCAATTTAACACTAAAGCAAGCATTGAAAGCCTGCACTTTGACGAAAACGAAGAAATATGTGAATACCTGTTCGACGGTTTTAATCTAACCGAGCCGATGGTATTGTGTTATAATAAGGAGAAATAAAATGGTTTACTTATTTTTAGCTGACGGTTTTGAAGTTATTGAGGCAATGTCGCCGCTTGATATGCTGCGCAGAGCTAAAATTGAAACCGTTACCGTCGGTGTAACGGGTAAAAACGTTACCGCTTCCTGCGGCGTTACCGTTACGGCTGATATTACTATTGACGAATTTACGTTTAATAATGCAGACGCAATCATCCTTCCCGGAGGAATGCCCGGCACTTTAAATCTTGAAGAAAACAGCGTTGTTCAGTCTGCAATTGATAAGGCTGATGCAGAAGGCAAACTTATATGTGCAATATGTGCTGCGCCCTCTGTGCTTGGTCATAAAGGACTTCTTAACGGTAAAGAAGCAACCTGCTATCCCGGATTTGAAGACGCTCTTGAGGGCGCTTCACTTTCCGAAAATTACGTTGCTGTTGACGGAAACATAATCACCGCAAGGGGTGCAGGCGTATCCGTTGAATTCGGACTTGAAATTGTAAAACATCTAAAGGGCGAAGCTGAGTCGCAGCGTGTAAGGAAATCAATTCAGTGCAATGAAAAGTGATTTAAGAAAAAAATATTCCGAACTCAGAAAGCAAATTACTAATAAAACCTTTAAGGACACGCTTATTTGCAACTCAGTTATAAATTCCAAGCTCTTTTGCGAAGCGGAGGAAATACTGTGCTATTATCCGATAAAGGATGAGATCAGCACGCTTGAGATTATTGCAAGCGCAATCAACAGCGGGAAAAGGCTGTATTTGCCTGTCTGTACTGCCGATAAGGGCGTTATGAGGTTTTATCGGATTACATCGCCGAACGAGTTGAAAACAGGCAAATTCGGGCTGACTGAGCCTGATACGGAAATCTGCAAAGAAGCAACTGAATTCAGTAATGCGCTGTGTATTGTGCCTGCTTATACCTATGATTATCAGGGCTTTCGTCTTGGCTACGGCGGCGGTTATTATGACAGATTTCTTGCTGATTTCGGTTTTACAAAAATCGGCTTATGCTATGATGAGCTTATAAGCAATCGGTTACCAAAGGACAGCTTTGATATTAAAGTTGATTACATAATTACGGATAAACGAATAATTGATACTTCAGAGGAGGATTAAATATGGCTGATTTCAATCTTGAAGAAACGGGCATTAACCCGGTAAAAGCCGATTCAGGCAGCAGTGATATTTACTTTACAAATCAAGATTATTCCAAAAAGTACAAGTCGGACAAGACAACTATTCAGAACTCTTCAACGCTTGTAAAGAAGCCGAAAAAGAAAAACAATAACGGCGTTGCCTCAACATATTTGTTTTTCATTATAGTTATTGCGGTTTCAATGGTGCTTTCGGTTTATGCAATATTCTGCCTTAACGATATTTTCGGAATAACCAAGACAAAGTCAACCGTTACAATCAGTTATACCGAGGAAATTCCTACCTTCTCGGAGGCTATTGACCTGCTTGCCGATAACGGACTGATTAAATGCCGTGTGTTCTGCAAGTTCTATATAAAGCTTATGGACGGTGTTATCAGTAAATACAGTATAAATCCTCCGTTTGACGCAGGCGTTTATTACCTTAACGGTAAAATGGGGCTTGAGGGTATGCTTATTAATATGATGGGCGACCCTGAGACCAGTGAAACCGTAAGAATTACAATCCCCGAGGGATATACCGTTGCGGATATTATTGATAAGCTCGTTGATAACGAGGTTTGCGATAAGGCTGCACTTCTTTCCGTAATAGAGTCAACTAATTTCACATATTCACTTGTTTCAAATCTTGAGGCAAAGGAAACCGTTCCTTACAGACTTGAGGGCTATTTGTTCCCCGACACCTATGAATTTTACGTAGGTCAGAGCGCTTCGAGTACGATTGAAACCTTCCTTAAAAACACGGAAAGCAAAGTGTCTGAGGAAGACAGGCAGAGGGCGGCAGAACTTGGTT
>CADBUK010000107.1 GCA_902797915.1 Oscillospiraceae bacterium | reverse complement strand
GTTTACGGCGTTGCTTTCCCGAAGGCTTCAATGCTTGAGGAGCATTTAACGCAGCTTGAGGAAGCCAAAAAGCGCGACCACAACAAGCTTGGCAGAGAGCTTGAGCTTTTCACAACCGTTGATTATATCGGTCAGGGCTTACCGATAATGCTGCCCAAGGGCGCAAAAATTATTCAGATTTTACAGCGCTGGGTTGAGGACGAGGAAGCCAAGAGAGGCTGGCAGCTCACCAAAACTCCGTATATGGCAAAGAGCGACCTTTACAAGATTTCGGGTCACTGGGACCATTACCAAGACGGTATGTTCGTTATGGGCGACCCCGAAACCGACAAGGAAGTGTTTGCTCTGCGCCCGATGACCTGTCCGTTCCAGTACCAGGCTTACCTTAACAAGCCGCGTTCATACCGCGACCTGCCGCTGCGTTACGACGAAACCTCCACCCTGTTCAGAAACGAGGCTTCGGGCGAAATGCACGGTCTTATCCGCGTGCGCCAGTTCACAATTTCCGAGGGCCATCTTATGTGCCGCCCCGACCAGCTTGAAGACGAGTTCAGGCGTTGCCTTGACCTTTGCGAATATATGCTCAAAACCCTTGGGCTTTACGAGGACGTTTCCTTCCGCTTCTCTCAGTGGGACCCGAACGACAGAGCAAAATATATCGGCACTGAGGAGCAGTGGGACGAGGCTCAGGGCGTTATGAAAACAATCCTTGACGACCTTGGAATTGAATACAAAATCGGTATCGGCGAGGCTGCCTTCTACGGCCCGAAGCTTGATATTCAGATTAAAAACGTATTCGGCAAAGAGGATACGCTTATTACAATTCAGATTGACCAGATGCTTGCCGAGAAATTCGGAATGGAATATGTTGACAGCGACGGTCAGAAAAAGAACCCGTATATCATTCACCGTACGTCCATCGGCTGCTACGAGCGCACGCTTGCCCTGCTGATTGAAAAATACGCAGGCGCATTCCCGATGTGGATGGCTCCCGTTCAGGTTAAGCTTCTGCCGATTGCAGACAGACACCTTGACTACATTTACGAGGTTAAGGCAAAGCTTGAGGCGGCGGGAATTCGCTGCGAGGTTGATGACAGAAGCGAAAAAATCGGCTTTAAAATCCGCGCTGCACAGCTTGAAAAGGTGCCCTATATGATTATTGCGGGCGACAAGGATATTGAAAACGGAACAATTTCCGTTCGTTCACGCCACGGCGGCGAGCTCGGCGCAATGAGCGTTGACGAATACCTTGAAAAAGCGAAAGAGGAAATTGACACCAAAGCACTGAACATTTAATAAAAGCACATCAAAAACGGCAGGAGCAAATCTCCTGCCGTTTTAATTTGGAAAAAATTAAAAAAACAGTAATAAATTTCGCAATATTATTTCATTGACTAAAACAATAAGATGTGTTATATTTGTTTAGATATATTATAAATAATTAATTTATATATGGAGGAAGAGGATTTGGAAAACGAAAAAGAAATTGACATTGACCTCGGTAAAGTATTCTATATGTTCAGAACCCGCGTTCTGTACATCATTCTCGGCGCGCTGATTGCGGGCTTTATTGCGGGCGGTATTACGGAGCTGTTTATTACTCCTAAATACTCTACCTCCTGCACCCTTTACGTTTACAGCAACGTTGACCGCGTTAACACAAGGTCAACAATCAACTCAAGCGAGCTTGAGGTATCACAGCGCCTTGTTGACACATATATTGTTGTGCTTAACAGCGACACCGTGCTTGAAAAGGTTATTGACGAGCTCGGGCTGACTATGAGCGCGTCGGCACTGAGAAGCAAAATCAACTGCGCTCAGGAAGGCACCACCGAAGTTTTCCGCGTTACCGTAACAGACCCCGACCCCGAAATGGCGGCGGCAATCGCAAACAAGATTGCGGAAATAGTACCCGATGAAATCGTGCGCGTTGTTAAGGCGGGCGGCGTTGAGGTGCTTGACTATGCAAAGGTGCCTACAAAGCCTTCATCCCCCAACCTGAAGAAAAACATAGCAATCGGTCTCGGAACGGGCTTTATTGCATTCTTTGTATTCTTCTATATTTACGAACTGTTTGACACAACCATTTCAACGGAGCGTGAGCTTGAGCGTGAAATTGACCTGCCCATTCTCGGCAGCATTCCGCACATTCTTCCCGCAAACGAAACTGCGGAAGAGGAAAGAAAAACTGCTGACAAGGTCAGAAACCGCGCAAACAAGATTTCAAACGATAAGAAGGGAGGAAAATAATTATGGCATTATTTAAGACACGGGCAAAGAAAGAAAATGAAAAGCGTATTGCCTTTTCCAGAAACGATGTTAAAAAAATCCTCGGTCCCGACTCTCCCTTTGTAGTTAAAGAGGCGTATTCCTCAATCAGAACAAACCTTTTGTTTATGCAGAAGGGCGAAAAATGCCCCGTTTTTGTTGTTACAAGTCCTACCGCTAACAACGGCAAAACCATTAACAGCATTAACCTTGCAATTTCATTTGCGCAGATGGGAAAACGCACGCTGCTGATTGACGGCGATATGAGAAACCCCACAATTCACAGACTGTTTTCCATCCCCGTTAAAAACGGACTTTCCGAAATTCTGGCAGGGCTTACGGACAACATTACCGTTTCCAAAACGGATATTGAAAACCTTTCCGTTCTGACAGGCGGCAAAATTCCGCCGAACCCCTCAGAGCTGCTTTCCTCCTCCAGAATGGACCAGCTGCTTGAATTTGTTAAAGAGCATTACGACTGCGTGTTCATTGACACGCCGCCGATTAACCTTGTTACCGACTCCACCGTTTTTGCTCAGAAGTCAACGGGCTATATTATGATTGTTAAATCAGGCGTTACCGACAAGGCTGATATTAAACAGGCGATTGCGGGAATTGAGAATATCGGCGGAACAATTCTGGGCGTTATTCTTAACGACATTCCTTCTGTTAAGCAGAAATATTATTCCTATTACCGCAAATACGATTACAAATACAAATATTCCTACGGCTACGGCTATGGCTACAGCTATAAATAAGCCGTAAAAACATTATTCGAAACGGGGACTTGATTGCTTTATGGGCAAGAGAAAAAGAATTCAATTATTTCTTGAACTATCGGTTGATTTGCTTGCAGTCGGCTTTTCAAATTTAATAGTTTTCTGGGTTTGCTCATTATTCGGCAAAATTCCCGAATGTGATAGGTACAATCTTGCGCTTTATGCCGTGTGCCTTTTAATAGCGTTACTGCTTATTTTCATAGGCTTTACGTCGTCCATAAATCTGCTGAAACGAAGCAGACTGATGGAAACGATGTCGGTTTTCAGAAACTGCCTTTTAACCTATATGGTTTTTGCAGTGCTTTTGTTGTTAACCAGAAACCCGCTGCTTTACGGGCGTTATCTTTTTATCTGCTCGCTGATTCTTTACATCATTCTTTCACTTGGCGCAAGATATATTCTTAAAAGAATTCTTATTTTCAAGATTTTTTCAAACGCAAATTTTGCAAGCCTTACGGGTGTTATTACCGTTAGCGAGAGAGCAGGCGATTTCATTGACGAGCTCAAGCTTAACTGGATAAGAAAGCTGGAGGGCGTTGCCCTGCTTGACGCGGTATATGACAGCGAAAACGAGCTTTACCGCGCAAAGTATTACAGCAAAACAATCGAAAGCGACGGCTCCGTTACCGTTAAAGAGTCCGCGGAAATTGAACCCGTAAGAGAAATATCAGGCGTTAAGGTTGTTGCAAATATTGACAATTTTGTTGACTGGGTACGCTCCGCCTCGCTTGACGAGGTTTTCATCAACATTCCGTACGGGTACCATATAGATTTGGCAGACACGGTTGACGAGCTTGAAAGTATGGGCATTACCGTTCACATCAACCTGCCCACGCTTGAAAACCTGATTGAAAACAGCGATTACGACAACGTTGACTGTCAGGTTGTTGCGGGTATCCCGAACGCAACGCTGGTTGCGACTCCCCCGCTTACAACCGCGGAAGCGTTTTTTAAACGCACGTTTGATATTATCGGCGGACTAATCGGCGGACTGATTGCAATTATTCTTGTTATAATTTTTGCAATTCCGATTAAGCTTGAAAGCAAGGGTCCCGTTATTTTCAAGCAGCAGCGCATAGGCAAAAACGGAAGAGTATTTAACATTTACAAAATACGTTCTATGTATGCCGACGCCGAAAAGCACAAAACCGAGCTGCTGAGCAAAAACGATATGGACGGGTATATGTTCAAAATGGAGAACGACCCGAGAATTACAAAAATCGGCAGGTTCATCAGGCGGACAAGCATTGACGAATTTCCGCAGTTCTGGAATGTGCTGAAGGGCGAAATGAGCCTTGTGGGCACCCGTCCGCCGACTGTTGAGGAATTTCAGCAATACGAAAGCCACCATAAGCGCAGACTTTCAATGCGCCCCGGCATTACGGGAATGTGGCAGGTCAGCGGAAGGTCTGATATTCAGGATTTTGAGGAGGTTGTTAACCTCGACACCGAATACATAGACAACTGGTCTCCGCGGCTTGATATTAAGATACTGTTTAAAACCATCGGCGTTGTCATAAGAGGCAGCGGCGCAAAATAAAACTGAGAGAAATTATGGCAAACTTAACTGATTTCAATAAAAAAACAATACTTGTTACGGGTACGGCAGGCTTCATAGGCGCCGCAACCGCAAAGCAGCTTGTTACCGATTATGACGGCGTTACCGTTGTGGGAATTGATAACGTAAACGATTATTACGACGTTAAGCTTAAAGAAAACAGGCTTGACGCGCTTAAAGGCTTTGAGAACTTTAAATTTTTAAAGGGCGACCTTGCCGATAAGGCCTTCGTTGAAAACGTTTTTGAAAATTACAGGCCTCAGATAGTAATCAACCTTGCCGCTCAGGCAGGCGTGCGCTATTCAATTGACCACCCCGACGTTTACATTGAGTCAAACATAATCGGATTTTTCAACATTCTTGAATGCTGCCGCAACTATGAAACGGAGCATCTTGTTTTTGCTTCAAGCTCAAGCGTTTACGGCACTAACAAAAAAATCCCTTACTGCACGAGCGATAAAACGGACACTCCCGTTTCGCTTTACGCGGCAACAAAAAAATCAAACGAGGTGCTTGCCCATTCATATTCAAAGCTGTTCGGTATTCCCGCAACGGGGCTGAGGTTCTTTACGGTTTACGGCCCGCAGGGACGTCCCGATATGGCTTACTTCGGCTTTACAAACAAGCTTATCAAGGGCGAAACCATTGAAATCTTTAACTACGGCAACTGCAAGCGCGACTTTACATATATCGATGATATTGTTAAAGGCATTATCAGCGTTGCAAAAAAAGCGCCCGAAAAGAATTCGGACGGCGTAAAATACAAGATTTACAACATCGGCAACAACAATCCCGAAAATCTGCTGGACTTTGTTGACATCTTACAGCAGGAGCTTGTAAGAGCAGGCGTTCTGCCCGCCGATTACGATTTTGAAGCGCACAAAAAGCTTGTGCCTATGCAGCCCGGCGACGTTGAGGTTACATACGCAAACGTTGACGACTTGATTAACGATTTCGGCTTTAAGCCTCAAACGGATTTAAGAACGGGGCTCAGAAACTTTGCAGAATGGTACGCTGAATTTTATTTAGAAAAAAACTGATATGAGTAAAGAAAACTTAAAAATCGCAATGATAGGCCACAAGCGAATCCCCTCCCGTGAGGGCGGAGTTGAAATCGTTGTGGAGGAGCTTTCAAAGCGCCTGATTAAACTCGGCTGCAGCGTTACCGCTTACAACCGCAAGGGTGAAAACGTTGCCGGCGAGCAATTCGGCACGGCAAACATCAAGGAATTTGAGGGCATAAAAATAAAATCCGTGCCCACGCCCCAGAGCAAAAAGCTTAACGCGTTCGTTTACAGCGCGCTGGCAACAACGAGGGCGATTTTCGGCAGATACGACGTTATTCATTTCCACGCGGAAGGGCCTGCCGCAATGTGTGTGCTGGCAAAGCTGTTCAGAATTCCAAGCGTTGTTACCATTCACGGACTTGACTGGCAGCGTTCAAAATGGGGCGGCTTCGCAACAAAATACCTTAAATTCGGCGAACAGAACGCCGTTAAATACGCCGACGAAATAATCGTTCTTTCCGATTCCGTTAAAAAATATTTTGAGGATACTTACGGCAGGAAGACGAATTTTATTCCGAACGGAATAAACGCCGCCGAGCCTGTCGAAGCGCAGATTATTAAAGAAAAGTACAATTTGAGCAAGGACGGGTATTTGCTTTACCTCGGCAGAATCGTGCCTGAAAAGGGTATCCACTACCTGCTGGAAGCGTACGCTAAAAGCAATACCGATATGACTCTTGTTGTGGCGGGAGGCTCAAGCCATTCGCACGAATATTTTGACGAGCTCAAGGCAAAGGCTGCGGAAATTGAAAAGCAAAACAGCGAAAAGAAAATAATTTTTACTGACTTTGTGCAAGGCAGAGAGCTTGAGGAGCTTTACTCAAACGCTTACGTGTATATCCTGCCGAGTGATTTGGAGGGTATGCCCATCAGTCTGCTTGAAGCGATGAGCTATTCAAACTGCTGCTTAACCTCGGACATTCCCGAATGCACCGAGGTATGCTGCGAGAACGCAGTTTATTTTGAAAAAAGCAATACGGCAAGCCTTACCGAAAAGCTGGACGAGCTGTGCGGCAATCCCGAAACGGTAAACCGTTTCAAAAGCGCCGCGGCTGAATACATTACTCAAAAATACAACTGGCAAAGCGTAGCCGAGGAAACATACTCATTATACAAAAGGATAACGGATAACAAATGAAAATTTTGTTTGTTAACAAGTTTTTGCACCCGAACGGAGGGTCGGAAACATACATTTTTAAGTTAAGTGAATATTTTAAATCCATGGGGCACGAGGTACAGTTTTTCGGCATGGAGCACGAAAACAGGTGCGTGGGCAATAACGCCGAACAGTACACTGC
>CADBUK010000106.1 GCA_902797915.1 Oscillospiraceae bacterium | reverse complement strand
GGCTGCCCTTAGTGTGTCCGGGTGTGGCAATAACGTCTATTTTTGTATTGCCAAGCATAATGCAGTCCCCTTCCTCAAGGAGAATGTCAGCCTCAGCGTCCTGTTGAACTTCGCCGCAAAAAGCGGCAAGGCTGAGTCTTGCAGAGGTAAGCATAGGCGCGTCGGTTTTACTGATACAAACCTTTGCGCCGTAACGTTGCTGAATTTCCTTAACGCCGCCGATATGGTCAAAATGCCCGTGTGTAAGCAGAATGTACTCCAAATCGGCGTTGCCTATGAAATCAAGCATACGCTGTGAAGCGTCAGTACAGTCAACAAGGGCGGATTTACCGCTTTCCCTGTCCGTTATCAGATAGCAATTGTTGCCGATTGAGCCTGTAAGAATTGATTTTACGTCAAGCATTATTTTAAGTCCTTACTGTCAAGAATAATGGTAACGGGTCCGTCGTTAACAAGCGACACCTGCATATCAGCGCCGAATTCCCCTGTTTCTACTTTTGAAACACCCGCGGCTTTCAGCCCGCTGACAAAGTATTCGTACAGCGCATTAGCTTCGGCGGGAGGAGCGGAATTTGTAAAGCTCGGGCGCCTGCCGTGAGAGCAATCCGCGCAGAGCGTAAACTGCGAAACGACAAGCATTTCCCCGCCGATTTCAAGCGAGGATAAATTCATTTTTCCGTTTTCATCCTCAAAAATACGCAGGTTTGGAATTTTTTTAATCAGCTTATCGGCTTCAGCCTCAGTGTCGCCCTGAACAACGCCGAGCAAAATCATAAAGCCCTTGCCGCAGCTGCCCGCAATTCTGTTTTCAATTTTTACCGAAGCGCCTGAAACGCGCTGAATAACTGCAATCATAATAATCCCCGAAAAAGCGGGCGACCTCAGGTCGCCCCAAATTAATAATCCTTATACACCTGTACGTTCAATATGGTAAACGCCCTCAATTTTAGAAATCGTCTTAACAATATTGTCAAGATGTTCCTTACTGTTAACCGCGATTGACATCGTTGTAAGGCAGTTGCCGTCGTTAATCGGGCGGGCGTTGATTGAATGAACCTTAACGTGCATAGCCATAAGGCGACTTGTAATATCAAGCACAACGCCGTCCCTGTTAATTGCGTATATATCAAGAATTGACATCGTGTCAATCTTAACATTTTCGTCCCAGTGAGCAGCAATCCAGCGTTCAGGCTCTGCGCAGTTTTCCAAATCCTTGGGTACGTTTGCGCAGTTGCGTCTGTGGATTGAAAGTCCGTGCCCCCTTGTGATAAAGCCGATAATTTCCTCTCCCGGAAGCGGAGAGCAGCACTTTGCAATTTTAATAAGGCAATTGTCAATACCCTCAACAATAATACCGCTTGACGAGGAGGAAGGATGCTTTTGAGCCTTTGCAATAACCTCCTCAACCTTTTCGGGCTCATGCTCTTTCCAGTTACGGTTGTACTCGTCCTTAATTGCCGGCATCATTTTCGTAATCTGAATTCCGCCGTAGCCCACGGCTGCATAAAACTCGTCAACCTCCGAAAAATGCTGGCGTTCGGAAATTTTCTCTATAAAGTCGCTAAACTTTTCGGGAGAAAGCCTGATGAAATTGCGCTTGAATTCGCGCTCAACAGTAGCCTTGCCCTCTTCAATATTTTCCTCCCTGCGTTCCTTTTTGAACCAGGAGCGGATTTTATTACGAGCCTCGCCCGTTTTAACAATGCTAAGCCAGTCGCGGCTCGGTCCCTTGCCCTGCTGATTAGTGGTCAGAACCTCAATTCGCTCGCCCGTTTTAATAACGTAATCAAGCGGAACAATTCTGCCGTCCACCTTTGCGCCGACCATTTTATTGCCGACTGCAGAGTGAATTGCATAAGCAAAGTCAATAACCGTTGAGCCGAGCGGCAGATTTTTAATATCTCCGCGCGGTGTGAAAACAAAAACCTCTTCCGTTGACAAATCGCCCTTAACGTCGGCAATCAGTTCGCCTGCGGAGTGGGATTCATTTCCGTGCTCGATAATCTGCCTTATCCAGCGCAGCTTATCGTCAAACAAATCCTTGCCGCCCTTGCCGAGCTTATACTTCCAGTGCGCAGCAATACCGTATTCTGCGGTGCGGTGCATTTCCCACGTTCTTATCTGAATTTCAAACGGAACGCCGTCCTGAGAAAGCACGGTAGTATGAAGCGACTGATACATATTCGGCTTCGGGGACGAAATATAGTCCTTAAACCTGCCTGGCAGAGGACGGTACATATCGTGAACGATACCGAGAACGTTGTAGCAGTTAATAATGCTGTCAACAATAATTCTTACGGCGTAAATATCATATATTTCCTCAAACGCCTTGCCCTTAATATATACCTTGCGGAAAATACCGTGAACGGATTTAACGCGCGACGTAATTTCCGCATCGGGAATTACGGGAATAATTCTGTCCTTGAGCTGCGAGGTAATTTCGCCGAGGAAGCGTTCAGCCTCCTCCTGCTTCATTGAAAGCGAGCTTTCAATTTCCTTATAAGCGATAGGGTCAAGGTACTGAACCGCCAAATCCTCAAGCTCGTCCTTAATTGCGCGGATACCTAAACGGTGCGCAATCGGGGCGTAAATTTCAAGCGTTTCCTGACTTTTTTCCCTTTGCTTATACTCGGGCATATGAGAAATTGTGCGCATATTATGAAGCCTGTCCGCAAGCTTGATTATGATAACCCTGATGTCCTCATTCATCGCCATAAACATTTTGCGGATGTTTTCAGCCTGCACCTCTTCCCTTGTGGAAAGCGGAATTTTGCCGAGCTTTGTTACGCCGTCAACCAAAAGAGCAACGGTGCTGCCGAAATTTTCGGAAATATAATCAAGGTTATACTCCGTATCCTCAACAACATCGTGAAGCAGCGCGGCGATTAAGCACTCGTTATCCATACCGAGCTCAAACAAAATCTTCGCAACAGCAACGGGGTGCATAATATAAGGCTCGCCCGAACGGCGTTTCTGGTCCTTATGCGCATCCCTCGCAAGCAAATATGCCTTTTCAATTTTCTGCCAGTCATACTGCGGGTTTTGCTTTAATTTCTCAAGAAATTCAGCAAAGCCGTCGTTATATTCACTCAATGCAAAGCCGTCCTTTCAGGGTTTTCATTGTGTTTGTGTTCATTAAATCAACCTTTCCCTGCGTTTCGTAAAGGGTTATTTTCTGATTATTAATTGTCAGCAAGCCTGCATCCTCAAAAGCGGAAACGGCAAAGAAAAGCTGGCCGTAGGTTATTCCGTCAAGCTTCAGGTATAAATCGTCAATGCTAATCATACTGCCGCCGAGGAAGCGGATTGTTTTATAAATGTAAGCGCAGTCTTCCCTGTTTGGATAAACAGATTTATCGTTACTTTTACCAGCATTGAAAAGCTGCAGCGTCTCCCTTTCGGAAAAATATTTTTCTTCATCAAACCCGTGGGGACGCACGTCGATTGCCTGAACGGAAAGATATTCCCTGCCGTTAAACAGGTTTACTCCGATTTTTACTGCGGCGTCAATGCAATCGCCTATTGTAAAAGAAAAATCCTGAACAGTTGTTTTAAACATAACAAGGCGGATTTTTCTGCCCTTCTTTTCACACTCAATTCTGATATGAGCGCCGTTGCCCATAGGAACAATATCCGTAATATTCAAAGCGGAAAGGGCAAACACGGCGCGCTTGTTGCACTCGCCGTAGGGCTCAAGCTCATCAAGCGCCTTTGCAAGCTCAAGGTTAAGATAAAACGGGGAAAGCTTTGCGTCAATATCAACTACAGGCTCGGGCATTACGGGATACGCCTCTGCGGCATACTCATTAATCCTTGTTCTGAAATCATCCACCATTGAAGCAGAAAGCGTTAAGCCCGCCGCCTTGGGATGACCGCCGAACTGCTCAAGCATATCGGCGCAGGAAGCGATTGCCTCAAAGATATTAAAACCGTCAACGCTTCTTGCGGAGCCCCTTGCGACTTCGCCGTCCGACGACAATACGATTACGGGCTTTGAGTACTCCTCAAGTATTTTGGAAGCAACAATTCCGATTGCGCCCTGATGGTAATCCCTGCCGCAGATTACGATAACCCTGCCTGCTGCAAGGCTTGAATCCGCCGCAAGCTGCGCTTTAACGTCCTCCAGAATCTGAAGCTCAAGCTGCTGGCGCGTCATATTGTTTTCGTTAAGGCTTTTTGCAAGCGCCTCAATTTCGTTATAATCCTCGCTTATAAGCAGACGAACGGCGTCCGACGCGTCCGAAACCCTGCCCATAGCGTTAATTCTCGGAGAAAGCTGAAAAGCGATTTCAGCCGACGTTATTTTTTTATCCTCAATTCCTGCCGCACGGCGCAGGGCTGTAACAGCCTCTCTGCTGTTCTGATTAATCAGGTTTAAGCCGAACTTAACAAGCGCCCTGTTTTCATCAAGCAGCGGCACAACGTCAGCAACAGTACCGAGCGCAACCAAATCGGCATAGCGCCAAAGCATATCCTCAGCGTCGCCGTAAAGCGCGCAGGCAAGTTTAAAGGCAACGCCCACTCCGCACAAGTCGTGAAAATCAAGTTCGTTATCAGGGCGGTGCGGATTAACAACAGCCTCCGCCATAGGAAGCATTTCGCCGAGCTGATGATGGTCCGTAACAACAAGCTGCATTCCGAGGGAGTAAATATACTCCGCCTCCTCAATTGCGGAAATGCCGTTATCAACGGTAACAACAAGCTGCGTGCCGTTTTCGGCAAGCTGCCTAACAGCCTCCTTATTAAGACCGTAGCCCTCCGTCATTCTTGAGGGAATGTAATAATCAACATCAGCTCCCATATCTCTCAAAAAGGAAACAAGCAGCGCGGTTGAGGTTACGCCGTCGCAGTCATAATCGCCGAAAACGGTAATCTTTTCGCCGTAATCAATTGCGTCCTCAATTCTGGCAACCGCCCTGTCCATATCCTTTAGCATATACGGGTCTGAAAGCTCAACGGAGTTTGACAGAAACTTTGACATAGCAAGCTCATTATCAATACCCCTTGCGGTGAGCAAAAACGAGATAAACGGATCAATATTCAGTTTTTCACTAAGCACTGAAGCAAGCTCTTTATCAGCCTGCGCAATAATCCATTTTTTATAAGCCATTATGAGTTTTTATCAACCTTATGGAATTTCTTTAAATTATTTCTCTTTTCGGCGCGGCGGGCAAGCTCCTCGTCAATATCGTCGGGAGTAATACCCTGATAAGCCATCATAACAAGTATATGATAAAGCAAATCCGTAATTTCAAAAACGGTTTCTTCCTTGTTTTCATTCTTTGAAGCAATTATGGTTTCCGAGCATTCCTCGCCTACCTTTTTAAGAATTTTATCAATCCCCTGTTCAAAAAGATAAGCGGTATAAGAGCCCTCTGCCTTCTCGGCTTTTCTGTCCAAAATCACCTGATATTCGTTTTTAATAGCGTCCATATTCAGTCCTCAAATTCTTTAATTTTATTAAAAAAGCAGGAATGACTGCCGGTGTGGCAGGCAGCCCCCGTCTGTATTACCTTAACAAGAAGCGTATCGTCATCGCAGTCGCCGTAAACCGAAACCACCTTTTGCAGATGTCCCGAGGTTGCGCCTTTATTCCAAAGCTCCTGCCTTGAACGCGACCAAAACCAAGTGTAGCCCGTTTCAAGCGTTTTTTGCAGGGACTCCCTGTTCATATAGGCAAGCATTAAAACCTCGCCCGTTGACTGTTCCTGAACGATTGCAGGAATTAAATCAGCCTTTTTAAAATATTTATCCAAATCAAAATTAATCATTTGCACACCTCAATTGCGTCACGAAGCTCAAGCGTGCCGCTGTAAATGCTTTTACCGCAGATTGCGCCGTAAAGCCCCTCGTTACGCAGGGCAATAATATCATTTAAATCCGTAACACCGCCCGAGGCAACAACGTTGCAGGAAACGGCATTATTAAGCTCAGTAAGCTGTTTAATATTCGGACCGCTGAGCGTACCGTCCTTTGAAATATCGGTATAAATAATAGTTTTTATGCCGATATCCTCCATCTGCTTTGCAAGCTCGGTAAAATAAACGTCCGAGCTTTCTGTCCATCCCTCAGCGGCGGCATAGCCGTGCTTTGCGTCAATGCCGACAACGATTTTTTCGCCTGTAAAAAGGTTAACCGCTTCCCTGACAAGCTGCGGATTTTTAAGCGCAACGGAGCCTAAAATAACCCTTTCAACACCGTGGGTAACGTAAAACTCAATATCGTCAAGCGTGCGGATTCCTCCGCCGACCTCAACCTTTAAATCAGTATTCTGCGCAACGGAAAGGAAAACGTCGGTATTAACGCGTTCTTTTTTTAAAGAGCCGTCAAGGTCAACCATATGTATCCACTCTGCGCCTGCTTTCTGAAACTGCCGTGCGGTTTCAAGTGCGTCCTCGGCAACTCTTTGAGCGGTTGAAAACTCGCCTTTATAAAGGCGCACGGGCTTGCCGCCCATAATATCAATTGCAGGAAAAATAATCATCCGCTTACTCCTTTATAAAACGCCCTTTGTGGAGAGCACGCCGCCCTCTTTTTTTGCGGTTGCAATATCAAGCGCGTGAGCAAACGCCTTAAACAGCGCCTCAATTTCGTGATGTGAATTTGAACCGTAAAGCACGTTAAGATGAAGCGTTACACCTGCATTAACCGCGAATGCACGGAAAAATTCCTCCGTGCAGCAGGTTTCGTATTCGCCGCAAAGCTCCTCATTAAAATCCGCGTTGAAAACGAGGAAGGGTCTGTTGGAAATATCAAGCGCGCAATGCGCAAGGCTTTCATCCATCGGGATATAGAAAGAGCCGTAACGGTTAATGCCGCCCATATCGCCGAGCGCCTGCTTAAACGCCATACCGAGAGCAATTCCCGTATCCTCAACCGTGTGATGAGTGTCAACCTCCAAATCGCCCTTAACGTCAACATCAAGTCCGAAGCCGCCGTGAACGCCGAGCGCGGTAAGCATATGGTCAAAAAAGCCTATGCCCGTTGACGCCTTAACCTCGCCGCCGTCTAAATCAAGGCTGATTTTAATTTGAGTTTCCTTTGTGTTTCTTTCAATAATCGCAGTTCTCATCCTCTTCACTCCTTGAAAACAGTGCCGCAACCCTGCTTTGCACCTGTTCTTTTACTGTATCTGTTTCCTGCTTGTCTACGGTAAGGGTAACAATATCGCCCTCTTTAACCTCGCCGAAAAGCGCAAGAGGTGCTTCAACAAGGTTGCCGTTTTCAAGCTCGCAAACAGCAATTTCATTTTCAATTTTTTCAATAACTATCTTCATAATACTACTCGTGCGGATTGCATCTGCCGCAGGGAGTGTACCCCGCCGACTGCAGCTCCTCAAGACTTTTATTTGAATATTCAATGTTTTTTCCGTTACCCTCCGTAACCGAGGTACAGGACGGGTAATGGATTTTCTTTGTGTTGGTATTAAGCGCCCATTTGTAATCGGCGGCAGGTGCGGTTGCCTGCGCGCCTTTAGAAGCGCTGTCATAAGAAACGGTTAAATTAACGCCATCGCTTGTAATAACAATAGTGCCCATTGTATCCGTGCGCAGTATTTCAGCCCCCACTGACTGCCAGCGTGCAAGCGGCTCTTTGTGCGGGTGGCCGTAAGAATTGTCAACACCGCATTCAATAACCGCATACTGCGGAGAAACGCGCTTTACAAACGCCGCTGACGATGAGGAATTTGAGCCGTGATGACCGACCTTTACAACATCGGCGCTGACATCCGCGTTAATCTCATTTTCCGAAACAGTTTCGGCGTCGCCCATAAACAGAAACGAGGTATTGAAAAACTCAATTTTCAGCACTGCGGAGTAGTTATTAAGGCTTTCATACCCGCTGCCTGCGGGCGCAAGCATATAAGCCGCAAGCCCTTTTGACTCATCCTTAACAACCGAAACGCCCGCCTTTGCCTCAATCACACTGCAGTTTTCTTTTTCAACCGCGGTTAAGAATTTATCATAGGTTGACGAGGTTGTTACCGCGTTGGGCATATATACATTTTTTACATCAAACTCGCGCAAAACGGCTGCAAGCCCGCCGATATGGTCAGTATGGGGATGGGTGGCAATCAGGTAAGTAATTTCCTCATAGCCGAGGGAGTTAATATAGTTAACAACCGTCTGCCCCTGCTCCTTTTCCCCTGCGTCAATCAGCATCGTTTCGCCGTTGGGGAGCTCAACAAACTCGCTGTCCCCCTGACCGACATCAATATAATGCACCGCCATTGTACCGTCAGCCGCTTTTGCAAGGGAAACCTTTTTGGCTTCCTCGCCCGCCTGCTGAAATCCGTTGTAGATAAACACAATTGCCGCAATAAAGGCTGAAATTATTGATATGACCTTACCGAAACCCAAGCCGCCGCTTTGCTTTTTATCAGCGTTTGCCATAATTAAAATCTAACCTTAATGCTGTTAGCGTGAGCCGTTAAGCCCTCGGACTCAGCAAGCGTTACAATTTCGTCCTTTGCGTTTTTAAGCTCCTCCTCAGTGTAATAAATGAAGGAGGATTTTTTAATAAAGCTGTCAACAGAAAGCGGACTGAAAAACCTTGCGGTGCCGCTTGTGGGAAGAACGTGGTTAGGACCTGCAAAATAATCGCCGAGAGGCTCGGGAGAATAATTGCCGAGGAACACTGAGCCCGCATTGTCAAGAAGCCCGATATACTTTAACGGCTCCTCAACGCAAAGCTCAAGATGCTCGGGAGCAAGCTCGTTTGCAAACCTGATTGCCTGCTGTAAATTTTCACAGACGATAATTTCGCCGTAATCCTTGAGCGACTGTTCAATAATCTCCTGCCTTTCAAGGAGTTTAAGCTGCCTGTCAATTTCATGGACGGTTGAACGTGCGATGGAATCGGAGGTTGTGAGCAGAATAGCGGAAGCCATTTTGTCGTGCTCTGCCTGACTCATCAAATCAGCCGCAAGAAATGCGGGCTTAGCGGTTTTATCCGCAACGATAAGTATTTCGGAAGGACCCGCAACCATATCAATATCAACCACGCCGTAAAGCAGCTTCTTTGCTGTGGCAACAAAAATGTTACCGGGGCCGACAATTTTATCCACCTTAGGAATTTTTTCAGTTCCGTAAGCAAGAGCAGCAACAGCCTGTGCGCCGCCGCAAAGGAACACCCTGTCAACGCCTGCGACAGCGGCTGCCGCCATAATATTTGCGTTTGCGTTACCGTCCTTATCGGGCGGGGTTACCATAATTATTTCCTTTACGCCCGCGATTTTTGCGGGGATTGCGTTCATTAAAACGGAGCTTGGGT
>CADBUK010000105.1 GCA_902797915.1 Oscillospiraceae bacterium | reverse complement strand
TTGTTTGAATCGCCTCTCCAGTAAGCGCCCGTGGTGTTTGTAAGCTTGAAAGCCTTGATAACCTTCATTTCGGGAATGTGCGGACCCGCGCAGAGCTCGGTAAATTCAGCCTGCCTGTAGAAGCTGATAGGCTCGCCCTTGTCTGCGTGCTCGTTGATAAGCTCAACTTTATATGGCTCGCCGCGCTCCTCCATAAGCTTGATTGCCTCCGCAGGCTCAAGCTCAAAGCGCTCAATGTCGGGGTTTTCCTTGATGATGTTCTTCATTTCAGCCTCAAGCTTTTCCAAATCCTCGGCTGAAAACGGCTTGTCGCCGCAATCAAAATCATAGAAAAAGCCGCTGTCAATAGCAGGTCCGATTGTCAGCTTAACCTCGGGATAAAGCCTTTTAACAGCCTGCGCAAGAACGTGGGCGCAGGTGTGGTTAAACGCCTTTTTTCCGTCCTCGTCGTCAAAGGTTAAAACCTCAAAATCGCAGTCAGCGTCAACAATTGTTCTTAAATCCTTAACCTCGCCGTTAACCTTGCAGGCGCAGGCGTTTCTGAAAAGGCCCATTGAAATATCTTTCGTGATGTCAGCGGCGCTGAGCGCAGCCTCAAACTCCTTAACGGAGCCGTCCTTTAATGTGATTTTCATAGTTTTTCCTCCTGAAAAATAAAAACGCACCCTGAAAAATCAGGGTGCAAATAATTACACGGTTCCACCTGAATTGCACAGAAAAAACTGTGCCGCTCAAAGCCTTTAACGCAGGCAAAACGGCTGTTGTTAGCAGCTCTCCGAGATGGTGGCTTGCGCTTTTTTATGCCGCAGTTTCAGCAAAATCGGCGGCTCTCTGAAATAAAAACGTAACGCAGTCTTGTTCTCTTCATCAAGTTGAATTTATTAACTTACTGCAAATATTATAACACTAAATATTTGATTGTCAAGTCCGCCTATTTCAACAAAAAACTGTAATAATTTGTAAACAAATTGTATATAATGTTTAACAAAGCCTTGACAGATACAATATATAGGTGTATTATATTTAGGAAGTTCTATATACTGCCGTATTTTGGGCGTATATTTATGCTTATTAAGTTGTATTTAAACTGTACCTTTTCTGATGATTAACGATTTGCCGCGCCAAATTTGCGCGGCGCCAAAAGAATTAAAAAACAGAAGGAGGTGCTATTGATATGAGTGTAATTGTTACCGTTGCTATTGCAGCGCTCAGCGCTTTGGTGTTCCTCGTTGTGGGCTTCATCGTTGGTGTAATTGTTAAGCAGAAATCCAGCGAAAAGGAAATCGGCTCCGCAACACAGGAGGCAACACGAATTGTTAACAATGCTTTACAGGAAGCGGAAAACGCAAAGAAATCCCGCCTGATTGAAGCAAAGGACGAAATTCATAAGCTTCGTTCTGACGCGGATAAGGAAATCCGTGAAAGAAGAAGCGAGGTGCAAAAGCAGGAAAACCGTCTTAATCAGAGAGAAGAATATCTTGATAAAAGAGCGGATTCCATTGAAGCTAAAAATGAAACTTTAAGCCAGAAGCTTAAAGAAGCAGACGAAAAATTACTTGAAATCGATAGCATCAAGAAAAGCCAGTTTGATATGCTGGAAAAAATTTCAGGGCTTTCCAAGGAGCAGGCTAAGGAACAGCTTCTTGCTTCACTTGAAGAGGAGTTAGACACTGAAAAAAGCCGCCGTGTTCTTGAGTATGAACAGATGGTTCGTGACCAAAGCGACGTTTTGGCAAGAGAGATTATCGGCACGGCAATCCAGCGCTGTGCAGCTGACCACACAGCAGAAACAACCGTTTCGGTTGTTGCCCTTCCAAACGACGATATGAAGGGCAGAATTATCGGCAGAGAGGGCAGAAACATCCGCTCTATCGAAACTATTACGGGCGTTGAGCTTATTATTGACGATACGCCCGAGGCTATTACAATCAGCTCCTTTGACCCCGTCAGAAGAGAGATTGCAAGGCTTACTCTTGAAAGACTTATTCAGGACGGCAGAATTCATCCCACCAAGATTGAGGAAATGTTTGATAAATCCACCCGTGAGGTTAACGCGATTATCAAGCAGGAGGGTGAAAAGGCAGTCCTTGCCGCAAACTGCGGCTCAATTCATCCTGAGCTTGTTAAGCTTCTCGGTAAGCTTAAATACCGTACCTCTTACGGTCAGAGCGTATTAAAACACAGCCTTGAGGTTAGTTACATCGCAGGTCTTATGGCTGCCGAGCTCGGCGCTGACGAAAGGCTTGCCCGCCGTGCAGGCCTTCTGCACGATATCGGTAAGGCGCTTGACCACGAGATGGAGGGCAGCCACGTTGCTCTCGGCGTTGAGTACGCCCGTAAGTATAAGGAAAACGAGGCTGTTGTTCACGCAATTCAGGCGCACCACGGCGACGTTGAGTGCAAAACCGTTGTTGCCTGTCTTGTTCAGGCGGCGGACGCTGTTTCCGCAGCACGTCCAGGCGCAAGACGAGAGAATATTGAGAATTACATCAAGCGCCTTCAGCAGCTTGAGGAAATTTCAACAGGTTTTGCGGGCGTTGAAAGGGCTTACGCAATTCAGGCGGGTCGTGAGGTTCGCGTTATGGTTAGCCCCGAAGCCGTTACGGACGATAAAATGCCGTATATCGCACACGAAATTGCAAAGAAAATTGAATCCGAGATGGAATATCCGGGTCAGATTAAAGTTAACATCATCCGCGAATCCCGCGCCTTCGATGTTGCAAAATAAAGACTGTAAGGGACGCCGTGATAGGCGTCCCGTTTTTATATGAAAGGAAAGTGTCATGATTAAACATATTGTTTGCTTTAAACTTAAGGATAACAGCCCCGAAAGCATAAAAAAAGCGGCGGATATTCTGCGCTCAATGGAGGGCAACGTTCCGCAGCTGCGCGGCATTGAGGTCGGCGAGGATTTTCTTCATTCGCCCCGTTCTTACGATATTATACTTCAGGTTCAGCTTGATGATGAGGCGGCACTTGACGCTTACCAAAATGATGAATATCATTGCTCGGTGGTCAAGGAATATATGCATTCCGTTGCCGAAGCCTCAATCGCGGTTGATTATTATATGTAAATACTATTTTTTAACAAATGCAATTTGCTGCTTTCGGTATAAAAAAGATGACAGGGGATGTCTGAACTGCCCCAGATTGTGCAGACAGCATAAAAACAGCCAACTATGGCAAAATATTAATTTTTAAGCAACGAACTGACATCT
>CADBUK010000104.1 GCA_902797915.1 Oscillospiraceae bacterium | reverse complement strand
TCTCGTAATCCGCTCCAACAAAAAAGAACTGCTTTGGCAGTTCTTTTTTTGTTACAAGTATAAAGAGAGACTCGAACAGGGCAATTCTGCAGGAATAGCAACAGTTCGGTGAACTGTTGCGGTGCCCGCGTGCGTGCCGAAGCGCGATTTATCGCGCAACGGGCGAGTCTCGTAATCCGCTCCAACAAAAAGAACTGCTTTGGCAGTTCTTTTTTTGTTTTTATAACAGTCCCGAAAAACGCCGCTGTAAAAAAATATGTTTACAAAGGCAAGCTTTTTTGCTAATATTAATATGTATTATTATAAGCAATAAGAAGAAACAGGTAAATTTTTGTTATGAATTATCAGATTGTGCCAATCGGCGGAGTCTGGCAGGGGGGAATGTTTTCCGTTCCGCAGGCGATTGCCGATAAGTATTTGAAGCTTTCAAGTGAATATCAGATTAAGGCACTGCTGATTATTCTCGGCAGCGGCGGCGTTTCCTCGTCGGAGGAAATCGCAAAGCGTCTTGGCATTACGGACGCTGACGCGCAGGGCATTATGGAATTCTGGATTGCCGAGGGCGTTCTGACCTCGGACGGCGCGGCGCCTGAAAATTACGCAAACGTGCAAACCGCGCAGGCTGAAGCAAAGGCGGAGCCTAAGCGCGTAAGGCTTGACATCAAGCCGCCCTCCTTAACGCCTAAGGAGCTTGACGCGGCGGCGCTTGAAAACGCGGAGATAGCGGAGCTGTTTAACGAGGCGCAGGTTGCCTTTGGCAGAACGCTTAGCTATAAGGACGAGGAGCTGCTTGTTAACCTTGTAAACTTCTACGGGATGAAGCCCGAAATTATTCTGATGATTTTAACCTTTGCCAAGTCGGAAAAGGAAAAGGGCAGCCTTATCAGCCCAAACTACATATATAAAATCTGCGAAAACTGGCTTGACGAGGGGATTGTTACCGTTGCGCTGGCGGAGGCAAAGCTGCGCGCGGTTGAGGGCAGCAACAGGCTTTGGCGCGAAATCAGCGAGCGCTGTACCTTAAAGAAAACCTTAACGCCCAAACAGGCGGCAAGGGTTGCCGAATGGCAGGCGGATTTTTCAAATTCCGTAATTCTTATGGCGGCGGACGCTATGATGGAAAATGCGGACAAGCCCTGCTTTAATTACCTTGACACCACCCTTATTAACTGGAAAAAGCAGGGGATTAAAACCGAGGCTGACGTTGAGCGCGATAAGGAGCAGTTCCGCCGGCAGAAAAAGGAAAAGGAAAGCAAGGCGGCGCAGGGTAAAATCAGCCGCAAGCCGACCTATAACCTTGAAAAAATTAAAAAAGACATTCTTAACAACACGGAGATTTAATTTGTTATGCCATATAAAAGCGAGGTATATCAGCGGGCGCTCAACATCCTGCAGCACAGGCGGGACGACAGCACCCTTGACGTTACGGTAAAAACAAGAGAGGCAATGGAAAAAATTCCCGAGCTTGAGGCGCTGCAGGTTCAGCTGTCAAAAATCGGGCTTTCAATTTCAAAGCTTCTTTTCAGAAGCGAGGACCCGCAGCAAGAGCTTGAAGCGCTGCAGGAGGAAAGCCTTGCAATTCAGGAAAAGAAAAAACAGCTTTTAAAGGAAAACGGTTTTTCGGAAAACGCGCTTGAGCCGCAGTACGTTTGCCCCGTTTGCAGGGACACAGGCTTTGTAGGCGACCGTATGTGCAACTGCCACAGGGAGCTTTTAAAAGAGATTGAGCGCGACAATATCCGCCGTATTGCCCCGATTGACGACTGCACCTTTGAAAGCTTTAAAACCGAATACTATCCCGAAAAGGACGAGTTCGGAGGCTCTCCGCGCAAAAAGGCGGAAAAAATTATGGAAGCCTGCCGCGGCTATGCGCAGAGCTTCAGCTCAAAATCAAAAAACCTGCTGCTTATGAGCGGCACGGGGCTCGGCAAAACCCATTTAAGCCTTGCGATTGCAAACGTTGCAATCAACAAGGGCTACGCGGTGCTTTACGGCACGGCGCAAAATATCCTTTCCGATTTGCAGAACGAAAATTTCGGCAGGCTTGACGACATATATTATACTGAGCACGACGTGCTTCACGCCGATTTGCTTATTCTTGACGACCTCGGAACCGAATTTAAAAATCAGTATTCCGTTGCAAGCCTTTACAATATTATCAACACCCGAATTCTGCGCGGTGCGCCGACCATTATCAGCACCAACTTCACGCTTGAGGATTTGGAGCGCGATTATAATCAGCGTATTACAAGCAGACTTCTCGGCGAATATTCAGCCCTTGTGCTTGAGGGCAGCGACATCAGATATTTAAAGTGATTTTAACCTGAAAAGAAAGGCGGTGAGTCCTTTTGAAAAAGTATAATTATTTTGACGATGATTATGAAGAATACGAGCGCCCTGCGAAAAACAGCAAGGGGCAGAGTGCGCCCGATTTTAACAAAATAAAGGATTCTGCCGCAGACGCGGTGCAGACGGTGCTTGCGCGCGCCAAGGAAGAGGCGGTGCGCGTTTACAGCAGCGAAAACCGCCGCTATGCCGTAAGGGATTTTGTAAGCTTCCGTCTGGGCATTATTGCGCTGGTTATTGCCTCCGTTGTTATTGCCTGCATTTTCTTTTCGGTTCATCTTAAAAACAGCTTTTCAAAAATTGAGCAGTTTTATGCGGACGCGGGCGCGGTGTGCACTCAGATTATTTCCGATTACGGCCCGTGTCAGACGGTAGAAATCGACGTCAGCGGCTCAAACTGCTGGCGCGTTTCGGGGCTTGCCTATGCCCGCCAGATAGATTTTGACGAGGACGGCAGCGTTGAGCTGCTTGTTGCTTACGAAAACAGCGGCGTTTATTACGTTGAGGTATGGGGTTACGATTCAAAGGATTTTGTTAAGCTCTATACCCAGAAGGCGAACACCTTTGCCGACGAGGAAAAGAATTACGGCAGCTTTATTTCAATATATCATCATTCGGGCAAGTATTACCTTGGCGAGCTTTCGCCCGATAACGGTATTGATATGGGCTTGTTCGGGCTTCACGGCAAAAAGTTTAAGCTTGACAAGAACTGCGAATACGACGTTGCCAACGATTATTACACGCTGGACGGCAAAACCAACACCGCGGAGTTTGAAACAATCAAGCTTTCCTACATAACTTCAACCAAAGCGGACCGAACGGTTGAAACCGTTACAAACAATATTTCCGATTTCAAAACAAGAAGCGTTCAGGATATTGAAAAGGATAAATCCCCGCTTGAGCTTCGCAACGACGCTTATTACGATATTATTGAAAAGTATAACGAAAAGTTTGGCAAGGCTTCGTACAATTCGGGCTCAAACCTTTGCTATGCGGACGGACTTTGCGTTGTTGATTTGATTGACTTTAACGCCGATGGCGAGGATGAATTGCTTGTAATTTACCGTTACGACAAGGTTGTTGCGGGCAAGGGCGACGAAACTGAAACCGAGCCCGAATACAAGCTTGAGGTTTACAGCTGGAACGGCACGCAGGCGCGCAGGGCGTACGAAACGGACGGCGTTTCCACTATGCAGGACAGCAGTGACGACCGCGAGTTCTATATCCTGCAGCACGAGGACGGCAAAACAAACCTTTGCAAAAACAGTTACGTTCACTCAACAAGCTCAAGCCGCGTGTGGACGGCAACAAGCCGCATCAGCGCTATGGACGAGGAAAGCGTTTTTGACACCGCTTTCGTTGCAATCGTTGACTGCGACTGGGGCTATTATTCCTACCAGCTTGACGGCAAGAGCATTTCAAAATCAAAGTTTGAGGACAACGGCTACAAGGTGCCGTATTTCTGCAACGAGGATGATTACAACAAGGAAGAATTTGACGTTGTAACCCTTCAGGGCAAGTCGGGCTTCGGCGGCGAAATACAGTCGGTAGTTGACGAAACGCAGAAAACAATTAAACAGATTAATCCGAATTACGTTGTGGATTAAAAAAGAGCACCCGTCGGGTGCTCTTTTTAGTTAGATTTTTACTTCGCATTAGCTAAATTGTTTGCGCGCTTCACATTAATTATTCGTCAAACACGGTTTTTATTTCTTTGGGCGAATTTGGTGTGGAGTAGGAAAAGCGGCTGATATGGCTACCGTTAACAAAGTACGTCAGCGGTTTAGGCGCGGCGGCTTCTGCAAACGCCTCTACGATTACAAGCTTGATTTTCATTTTATCGGGCAAAATGGATTTTATGTAAACGGCAACCTCCTGCCCCTCAAACAGATAGTCGCAGGGCTCGGCAAGCCCCGCCAAATTCGGCAGCAGCTCAACAAAAACGCCGTAGGTTTCAATGCTTCTTACAATGCCCGTAACGGTTTCTCCCGCCTCAAACAGCGCGGCGTTCTCGCCCCAGGTGCCAAGTAGCTCTTTAAGCGAAAAGGTCAGCTTATGCGGCTCGATTTTTCGCAGAACCGCGCGGATTTTTTCGCCCTCGTACAGTCTTTCGGCAGGGTGGTTTATGCGGGAAACGGATAGCATATCAATAGGTATAAGCGCGTTAATTCCCGCGCCGATGTCAATGAACGCGCCGAATTTTTCAAGGTGGGTAACTGCGGCGTCAATTATGTCGCCCTCTTTAAGATTGTCTATAAATCCGCGCTTGCAGCCAAGCTGTACCGCCTTGCGCGAAAGCACGGCGCAAACGTTGCCGCCGTCGTCCCGCTGAAAGCCGAGGATTGTGAAGCAGACGCATTTGTTAACCTTTGAAATCAGCGCAATATCGCGGGTTGTGCCGTCGTCAATGCCGATTGCGCCCTCCTCGCGCGGAATTATGCCTTTGATAACGCCCAAATCTATGTGCAGGTTATGCTCGCTGTCGCACATAATAACGCGCGCCTCGCATACCGCGCCCGCCTGCATTGCCGCTTTAATTTCCTCAATCGAGTCAAAGCTGCGCAAAAGCGCGGGGTTTGTTCCCTCGGGATAGAATTTCATAACATCACTCTTTTTTTAAATATTGTCCGTATTAATTCTATGCACGCGAAAACCGATTTATGAGCGGCACGGCAAAGCGTTCCCCGTATCGCTAATATTGTGTTGATATACTTCATAATTTGTGTTAAAATACTTATTTAGTATATTATTAGTTATGGGTGAAAAAATGGATTTAGAGCTTCACGATATTCTGATTATGAAAAAGCCCCATCCCTGCGGCTGCAAGGAGTTTGAGCTGCTGCGGCTGGGCGTGGATTACAAGCTTAAATGCTGCTCCTGCGGCAGAGAGGTCTTTATTCCGCGCGTTAAGGCGGAGAAAAACATAAAGGGGGTTAAGAAAAATGTTTGATAAATTGCTTGAGGTTGAAAAAAGATTTGAAGAGATTAACGAGCTTGTGTGTCAGCCCGAGGTCGTTTCGGACCAGCAGCAGTACACCAAGCTTATGAAGGAAATAAAGCACCTTACCCCCGTTGTTGAAAAATTCAGGGAATACAAAAAGGCAAAGGAAACCTTTGAGGAAAGCAAAATGATGCTTGACGAGGGCGGAATGGACGCCGAGTTTGCCGATATGGTGCGCGAGGAGTTTGAGCAGAGCAAGGGCGATATTGAGCGAATTTCAGAGGAGCTTAAAATCCTGCTTCTGCCGCGCGACCCGAACGACGACAAAAACGTTATTATCGAAATCCGCGGCGGCGCGGGCGGCGAGGAAAGCGCGCTGTTTGCGGGCGTGCTGTTCAGAATGTATTCAATGTACGCCGAGGCAAAGGGCTTTAAAACCGAGGTGCTTTCCGCTAACGAAACGGGGCTCGGCGGTTACAAGGAAATCAGCTTTTCCGTTGAGGGCGACGGCGCTTACAGCCGCTTTAAGTTTGAAAGCGGAGTACACCGCGTTCAGCGCGTGCCCGAAACAGAAAGTCAGGGGCGTATTCACACCTCAACCACAACCGTTGCCGTGCTTCCCGAGGCGGAGGACGTTGATTTTGAACTTAACGAAAAGGATTTGCAGATTGACACCTTCCGTTCAAGCGGCGCGGGCGGTCAGCATATTAACAAAACAAGCTCCGCAATCCGCATAACCCACATTCCGACGGGCACGGTTGTTGAGTGTCAGGACGAGCGCAGCCAGCACAAAAACAAGGAAAAGGCGCTCAAGGTGCTCCGCGCACGCCTTTACGACGCGGAAAAGGCAAAGCACGACGCAGAAATCGCGGGCGAGCGCAAGGCGCAGGTCGGCACGGGCGACAGAAGCGAGAGAATAAGAACCTACAATTACCCGCAGGGCAGGGTTTCAGACCACAGAATAGGTTTAACCCTTTATAAATTAGAGCAGATTTTGAACGGCGACCTTGACGAGCTGATTGACGCGCTGATTACCGCGGACACGGCGGAGAAGCTGAAGGCGTCGCAGGAAGCGTAGC
>CADBUK010000103.1 GCA_902797915.1 Oscillospiraceae bacterium | reverse complement strand
TATATTTACACCGTAACCTTTGTTGATGAAGACGGCATAACAGTGCTTGATCAGCAGACCTTAACCGAAGGTTCAACTGTTACTTATGCAGGCGAGACACCGACCAAGGCTGCTACCGCTCAGTACACCTACACCTTTGCAGGTTGGGATAACGAAGTTGTTGCAGTAGCCGGCGATACTACTTACACCGCAACCTACAACAGCACGGTTAACAAGTACACCGTTGCGTTTAATGACGAGGACGGCACCGAGCTTCAGAGCAGCGAGGTTGCTTACGGCGAAACTCCCGCTTACACGGGCGTAACTCCGACCAAGGCTGCTACCGCGCAGTACACTTTTACCTTCGTAGGCTGGGCTCCCGATGTTACGATGGTAACGGGTGCCGTAACCTACACTGCTACTTACAGCAGCACTGTTAACAAATACGCAATCACATTTGCTGACGTTAACGACGGTACAATTAAAACAGAAAACCTTGATTA
Organism: Oscillospiraceae bacterium; assembly: GCA_902797915.1. Taxonomy (GTDB): domain Bacteria; phylum Bacillota; class Clostridia; order Oscillospirales; family Acutalibacteraceae; genus Eubacterium_R. The sequence continues at coordinate 7,735 of CADBUK010000103.1, read as the reverse complement.
CGGTACAACCGCAGAAGGTGTTGCAGCCGTTGCTCCTACAGAGTTTACAGGCGAAGTTGAGCACGACGCAACCAACCATTACACCTACGGCTGGGATGCTGATTTTGCAGAGGTTACGGGCCCCGCAACTTACACAAGAGAAGTTAAGAGCACAACTGCTCACAACTTTGGCACTTATGTAACCGACAATAACGGCCACCACGTTGCAAACTGCACAGTTAGCGGCTGCGATATTACAGACACCGTTAACTGCACATACGAAAATGTTTATCATGCAGCAAGCGGCGTGAATAACGGCTACACCGTTCCGACCTGCACGGTTTGCGGATATGAGGATATGGCAAACGCTGTTTACGATGAAACAGACTGGACTGCTTACACAGCATGCCTCGGCGTTGTTGAAGCAAATCTTGCAAATACCGTTAAGTATTCTGCAGCTTCACTTACTGCTTACAAGAATGCAACAGACGCAATCAAGGCAACCGTAACGGTTGGCGACCAGACCAAGTCTCAGGCATTCATTGACAGCAAGACCGCTGCATTAACAGAAGCGGCAAGCCTGCTTGAACTTCACAGTTACACAATCACATTCGTTAAGAATGTTGACGGTATAGAAACAAGCAGCGATATCGTTGCAAACTACGGCGAGCTTGTTAACCTTAATTACAACGGCGAAGGCAAGGTTTACAAGTGGACTAATAACTACACGGGCGTTGAAAGAACAATCAACGTTAACACCGCTGACTACGGCGTAGTTGTAAACGGCGACGCAACATACACGGTTTATGCTGCAACCGCAGCTGCCGAGCCTGCCGCTGACACTTCAAAGGTTTCCGTTATCGGTAAGGACAGAGCTGTTGCAGATATGGCTTACCTTGAAAACGGCACTTACGACGTTTCAATCAACGGCAATGCAATTACAATCGGCGACGCTACATTAACCGCACCCGTTCTGTTCTTCTACAACGTTACGGGCTTCACCGTTAACGGCGAGGCAATCGGCGAAAGCATTACAATTAACGGCGACGTTGATATTAAGGCTGTTTACACTGCTAAGCCTGCAGCTTCAATGACAATCACTTACACAGGCTGCAAGAACGCTGAAACAAACGTTAGCGGCGGCCCGATTGATTCCGCTTGGGATGAGCTGATTACCGTTACTGCGGACGGCGCAACCAAGGACACCGAATGGCTTATCAACGACAAGGTTGTCGGCTACGGCGAAACCTTTACCTTCCGTATGACTCAGACCGCAGTTGTTACCTGCAGAAACGGCGAGGAAAAGGCTGTTGCGGCAATCAACTATATGGCTTACGACAGTACCCGTATGGTTTCAAAGATTGTTGCTTCTTACGACTTGCCTGAGGGCGCAACCTACATCAGCGGCGGTATCATTAATAAGAATGACACAACCGCAGGCGCAACCGTTGAAAACAATAAGGTTACTTATGAATATCTAATGGCTTCAGTAGGCACAAGCGCACAGAAGGTCGCAAGAACTCAGACGTCCGATTCACAGCAGTTCGTATTCGACATTTCAAGAAAGACCGATATTTCATTCGTAACCGGCGCTATTGCTTTTGTTACTTATGAACTCGGCGGCGAGGAATACACCGTTTACTCAACAGAGGTAAGCTATATGGCTTACACAAAGGCATAAGGAGGAGATGATATTAATGAAAAAAGTATACCAAAACCCTGTTGCTGAAATTGAAAAGTTCAGACTTCAATCAATCGCAAACGGACTTGATTCTAATCCAAATGTCTACGATGAGGACGACGACGATTAAATAACAAAAAGGCTATCCGAGAAATCGGATAGCCTTTTTGTTTGGATTGCATATTTGAGTTTATGTTAATAATGCAAAATTATCGGGAAGCTGCACGGTTTGCCGCTTTTGAAACGTCCATAAGGCAGTCGTATTCATACCACGGGGTTTCCTGCGAAACCATTTCAAGAAGCCTTGGGCAGATTTCGCGGTTGATGATATACTTTGTAAAATGGAACTGATTGCGGATATTTTTTGTTAAATAATTCTTCTGCACCAAACGAAAATCCGTAAGCAATAGGAACACGCCCTGCTGCTGACGCATTAAATCGTTGGTGGGAATATCAATCAGCCTTGCTTTAGGCGAGGCGTTGCGCGCGCTTGCGTCCAGCTTTTCCATAAAGTCCTTTAATTCCTGCGGGGTAACGGCTCTTGCAGGCATTTTTAGCACGCTCTCGGGCGAATTGAAAAGCGAAACCTTGTATTCCTTAAGCCAGCATTCCGCCACAACAATATCGTCCGTATAATTCTCCGCGTCACTGATTTCGGCGGTGTAGATTACAATATCCTCGTCAAACTGCTGCCTGCCCTTGAGCGCGAAGGACAGCGCAACGTAAAGCGATTTTGTAAAATCAATAAACGGCGAGCAGTCGATGTAATGCTGCGAAAACGCACACAGCTCATAAAGCCTGTTCCTTGAAGCCCTGCCGAAAAAGGAATTGTAAAACGAATAATACGAGCCCATTGATTTATAAAAATCCAGCAGATAATCTGAGTTGATGTTAACCACCCAATCCTCGCCGAGCAGACGTTCGCGTTTTCTGAACATCGTCGGCAGCAACGGGCGGCTTGGGGAATCAATTCTCTCGCCCCTGTAAAAAATTCTGCTGCCCTGCTCCGAAAACGGCGCTTTAAGCAGGGTGTTAAATTCCTGCTCGGTTTCAACGCGCTGTTCGTTAACGCTGAAATCAAAGTCCAGCTCCTGCTGAATTGCCTTTGTAAAGCCCTGTGAAATATCGTTAAAAGAAGTAAATATGTTTTCCATACCGTTCACCGAATAAATTTTTTATTTATTATACATCAAAAATTCAAGCGGTTAAAGCATTTTTTAAATTTTAATTGATTTTGCAGGTGCACAGTGGTATTATTAATAAGGTATTATAAAGGAGGAATGGCTTATGGCTGCACCTATAGTGGCAACAATTATTTTTGTTGCAATGTTCATTATGGTTGTATGGGAAAAGATTGAACGCCACATCACCACCCTTGTTGCAGGGTTTTTGATGATTGTTGTTGTGTTCCTGATTATTATGCACAGCCCGCAGGCAGTGTTTGACACGCTTAATCTCCGCTCCATTTTTGAGCTGAATTTCTGGTATTCCACGTCAGCTTCGGAATCCGTAGGTATCAACTGGGAAACAATCATATTCATTACGGGTATGATGATAATGGTTGAAGGTATGGGGCACGCAGGCTTTTTCAGATGGCTTTGCCTGCGCCTTGCAAAAACGGTTAAGTACAAAACCGTGCCGCTTTTAATAACCTTTATGCTTATGGCGGCGGTGCTTTCAATGTTTATTGACAGCATTACGGTTATTCTGTTCCTTGCCGCTGTTACGGTTGAGCTTGCAAAAACGCTTGAATTTGACCCCGTTCCGATGATTATTTCGGAAATTTTCTGCGCAAACCTCGGAGGCAGCGCAACAATGTGCGGCGACCCGCCGAACATTATTATCGGCACGGCGCTTGGTTACAGCTTCGCTGATTTTATAGGAAACACGGGCGTTATCGCGTTTGCGTGTCTTGTTCTGGTTGTCGGCTACTTCGTAATCTGCTTCGGCAAACAGCTTAAAAAGAGCGAGGCTTCAAGAAACACCTCGCCCGAGGATTACCCTCAGCCCGCTGAGGCTATTCAGAGCAAAAAGGCGTTTGCAATCAGCATTGTTATTTTTGCAATTGCAATCGTACTGCTTGTAACCCACGCAAAAACGCACCTTACCGTTTCCGCAATCGGCGTTTTCGTTGCGATTTTAACTGTTATTACTTCAAAGCCGAAGGTTATTAAGCACATTTTTACACACCTTGATTACAAAACGCTGCTGTTCTTCATCGGCCTTTTCATAGTTGTAGGCGGTCTTGAACAGACGGGCGTGCTTGAAAAGATTGCCCAGTTTATTGAAATGATAGGCAAGGGCAAAAGCATTGCAATCGTTTGCATTGTTATCTGGATTTCGGCAATTGCAAGCGCGTTTGTTGACAATATTCCGTTCGCGGCAACAATGGTTCCCGTTATTACCCGAATGGCTTCGCCCGCTCTTCCGCTGGACACTCTGGTTTGGTCGCTGTCGCTCGGTACCGACCTCGGCGGAAACGCAACGCCTATCGGCGCTTCGGCAAACGTTATGGGCATTTCCGTTGCCTCAAAGTACGGACACAAAATTACCTGGGGCAGATACTGCAAGTACACCGCCCCCGCAACAATCGTTGTTGTTGCAATCTGCACGGTTTATATTATCGTAAGATATATTTAACCCGTAATCTCAAAGCATTGCCCCTGCACAAACGCAGGGGCTTTTTATTACATTTTTTAAAACTATGTAATTACACTATTGATTTTTTTGTAAAAATATAGTAAGTTATTTAAAACGGTCATAGGGGGTAAAAATATGGCAAGGGGTACTAAAATAAAGATTTTCCACAGTCTGTGCGAATTAATCATAGAGCTTGGCAGTATGGACGAAATTACCGTAACAATGCTCGTGCAGAAATGCGATATCAGCAGGCAGACCTTTTACTACCATTTTTCAGACATTGAATCCCTGCTCCGCTGGGGAGTTGAGGAAAGCACCGCCGCGTGCGTTCAGTCCGCAAAGCAGGCAAAGAACATCCGTGAAGCAACCGAAATCTTTTTCACAATGCTTAACAGGGGCAGCGACGTGCTGACAAGGCTGCTTGAGTCGTCATACAGCGGCTATACAACCATGCTTATTAAAAACAGCGTTGCGCAGTACATTGCAAAATATGCGCAGCGCTTTGCCGACGAAAGTATTATCAATTCGCCTGACGCAATGTTTATGCTTGAATTTGTTTCAGACGGAATTACGGGCGGAATTCTCTCCGTATTTTATGAAAAGCGAACCGTTGACGTTGACTTGGTTTCGGAAAAGCTTGAAACGCTGATTTTCAACAGATTTTTAACCGCATAAAATTAAGCCGAACGCGATAAGCGTTCGGCTTTTTCTTTGTTTTTTAATTTTTGGAAAATGGAAAGCGCTACAGTATTCCGAGGACGTACGCCGCCTCGCTTGAAATTCTTACCCTCTTCATAAAAACGTTAATCAGACAAACTGATTTAACCCTTCGTCATAATTATAGCCTATTGCGCTAAGGCGTGAAATGACGTCCGCCTTATCCTCCTCCAAGTCGTCGCACAAAGCGTCAAGGCTTGAATAACAGTCGCGCAGTTTCATATTGATAACGCTTAAAAACAAAACCGAATCCTTCGGCAAACCTGACATAACAGAACCCCCTCAACTAATTTCAATATAACTTAACATAATTTTTTTGCTTTTTCAACAAAAATATAGAGAATTTATTGTTGAATATTTTTAAAATATATGTAATAATATAATGATTAATTATTACGGAGCAGAAAAAATGACAGATAATCTGAAATTAGCGGAGCTGCTTTTTCCGCATATAGACAAAACTCCCGAAAACTATGAGGCAATTTACCCGCAGAGAAATCTGCCCGAGGGCGCAAGGGTAACGCGTTTTGCGCCGAGCCCTACAGGCTTTTTGCATTTCGGCAATCTTTTTACCTGCCTCGTTTCCTACAAAACCGCAAAAACAACGGGCGGCGTTTTCTATGTTCGCGTTGAGGATACAGACCAAAAGCGCAAGGTTGAAGGCGCAATTGAGGTTATGCTGAAGGGGCTTTCCGTTTACGGCATTGTGCCTGACGAGGGCGTTATCGGCGAGGGCGAGGAAAAGGGCGCTTACGCCCCCTACTACCAGAGCCAAAGGAAAGACATTTATCAGGCGTTTGCAAAGCGCCTTGTTGAGCAGGGGCTTGCATATCCCTGCTTTATGAGCGCAGAGGAGCTTGACGAAATCCGCGCTCAGCAGGAAAACGAAAGCATTAAAGGCATCTGGGGCAAATGGGCAAAACACCGCGATTTGAGCTTTGACGAAATCGAAAGCCGCATTAACGGCGGCGAGCCCTGGACCCTGCGCCTCAAATCCCCCGGCACTCCTGAGGGCAAATGCTTTTTTGACGATATGATTAAGGGCAAGATTGAAATGCCCGAAAACGTGCAGGACGTTGTTATTCTGAAATCGGACGGTATTCCGACCTACCACTTCGCGCACGCGGTTGACGACCATTTGATGAGAACAACCCACGTTGTAAGGGGCGACGAATGGATTTCGTCAACGCCCATTCATCTACAGCTTTTCAGGGTGTTGGGCTTCAAACCGCCCAAATACGCCCACGTTGCTCCGATTATGAAGGAGGAGAACGGCGGCAAGCGCAAGCTTTCTAAGCGTAAGGACCCCGAAGCAGCAGTTACCTATTATGCCGAGGAGGGTTACCCGAGCGAAAGCGTTAACGAGTATATGCTGACCCTCGCCAACTCAAACTTTGAGGACTGGCGCAGAATGAATCAGAACGAGGATATTGAAAAATTCCCGTTCAATCTTAAAAAAATGAGCGTTTCAGGCGCGCTGTTTGATATGGTTAAGCTGACCGACGTTTCAAAAAACGTTATCTGCAAAATGCATGCCGAAAAGGTTTTTGAGCTGTCTTATCAGTGGGCGCAGGAATACTGCCCCGAGCTTGCGGCGCTTTATGAGCAGGACAAGCAGAGAGCTACCGCCATATTGAACATTGACAGGGAAAACAAAAAGCCGCGCAAGGACATTGCAAAGTGGAGCGATATCCCCGATTACATCAGTTATATGTACCCCGAAACCTTTAAGCCCGATTACGAGCTGACGGGTAACGCCACACCCGTGCTTGCGGCAGAGGTGCTTGAAAAATACATCGGCGCCGTTAACCTGAGCGATGATAAGGACGCGTGGTTTGAACGCATTAAGGCAATCTGCCCCGAGGTCGGCTGCACGCCAAACGTTAAGGAGTTCAAGGCAGAGCCCGAGAAATTCAGAGGCCACGTCGGCGATGTTTCAACCGTTATACGCGTTGCGCTGACAGGCAGAACAAACACACCCGATTTATTTGCAATTACCGCACTGCTCGGCGAAGCAGAGGTTAAGGCAAGGCTTAATAAAGCACTTGAGTTTTACAAGGAGAATTCATAATGGCAATTGATAACAACAATGAAATTAAGGCGGAAGTTGCTTCTAATTTCATTCACGATTTTATTGACAAGGATTTGGAGAGCGGCGTTTATTCGAGAGTTCAGACCCGTTTTCCGCCCGAGCCGAACGGCTATCTGCACATCGGCCACGCTAAAGCAATTTGCATTAACTTCGGCGCGAAGGAAAAATACCACGGTATATGCAATCTGCGCCTTGACGACACCAACCCCACCAAAGAGGACACCGAATACGTTGAGGCAATTGAGGAAGATATCAAATGGCTCGGCTTTGACTATGACAACGTTTACTTTGCCTCTGACTATTTTGATTACATTTACGAATGCGCAATCAAGCTTATCAAAAAGGGCAAGGCGTTCGTTTGCGATTTAACGCCCGAGCAGCAGAGAGAATACCGCGGCACGCTGACCGAGCCCGGCAAGGAAAGCCCATACCGCAACCGCTCTGTTGAGGAAAACCTTGACCTGTTTGAGCGTATGACAAACGGCGAATTTGAGGCGGGAAGCAAGGTGCTGCGCGCAAAGATTGATATGGCTTCGCCCAACCTCAATATGCGCGACCCGATTATTTACCGCATTATGTACGCCGAGCATCACAGAACGGGCAACAAATGGTGCGTTTATCCTATG
>CADBUK010000102.1 GCA_902797915.1 Oscillospiraceae bacterium | reverse complement strand
GTAATTGTTGTGGTGCCCTGTTCAATGTCGTGCTTGGTAAGCCTGTCTTCAACAGGGATTGAATAATACTTTTTCTTAGCCTCGCCCGAGAGGGTTTTTACATGATGCTTGCCGGGCATTTTTGAGCCGTAAAGTCTTGTAAAGGTCTGCTTAATCTTACCCTGCCTAAGTCCTGTAAGCGTGTTGTCAAGCGAAACCTCAAACATAACCTCGTTCATATCCGAGTTGTTTGCACGGCGGATGGTATCGTTAATTGCGGCTGTCATCTCAGTAAGAGTTTTGTTGCCCATATCGTGCATATTAACAGTCATCATTTCGCCTGTTTTCAAAATCATCGGCATTGAAACGTCAATGTTGTCGTGATAATGAAGAGTGCCTCTTACAAGGTGCCTGTTAAAATCAAGGGTGCAGTTCATCTTAGGAGCCGCTTTAAGCGCTTCGCAGATAACCTTAATCATAACGGTATTGATTGAGATTTTTTGACTTTTTTCGGTAACGCCTGCATTAAGCTTTTTACATTCAACTAAAAAATCGGTTGCGTCAGCCTCATAGCTTAAAGAAGCGTGAGGAATTTGCTCCCAGCTTTCGCTTGTCATATTAGAAACGATTTTTCTTGCAATGCCAAAGTGTTCTCTTTTGTAAATTGCCATTTTTACTCCCTTCAAATATGCATAATAAATTTTTACCAAAAAATATTATAACACAGTGCAGCTTCTTCTGCAATAAATTTTTGCCGTGCTTTAAAGCTTTTGGTTAAAACGCTTTTCGTAAGCCTGTTCAAGCTCTGCGCGGAAATTAGGGTGCGCAATGCCGATTAAAGCCTTAGCCCTTTCGCGCAGTGATAAGCCCTTGAGCCGCGCAATTCCGTATTCGGTAATAATGTAGTCAACGTCATTTCTTGATGTTGTAACAGCAGCGCCATCGTCAATGGTTGCTACGATTTTGGAAACCGTACCGCCCTTAGCGGAGGAGGGCATAGCGATTATTGACTTACCGCCCTTGCTCAGCGCAGCGCCTCTTACAAAGTCAACCTGACCTCCGACGCCTGAAATCTGGGTGTAGCCTACGCTGTCGGAAACAACCTGTCCCATTAAATCAACCTGAACGCAGGAATTAACGGACACAAAATTGTCAATTTTAGCAACTGTCAGCGGGTGGTTAACAACCTCAATCGGCTCAAGCAAAACGTCGGGGTTGTTGTCAATGAAGTCAAACAGCTTTCTTGTGCCGAAGCAAAAGCTGATTACGGTTTTGCCCGTGTCTATATTCTTCTTTGAGTTATTAATAACCCCGCTCTTTATAAGGTCAACAACACCGTCGCCGACCATTTCCGAATGCAGTCCGAGGTCCTTTTTATGCGTAAGCTCCGCCGCAATGGCGTTCGGAATACCTCCGATACCAAGCTGAATACAGTCGCCGTCGTTAATAAGAGAAGCGCAGTTTTTGCCGATTGCCTTTTCAACGTCCGTAAGCGGAATTGAAGGAACCTCGGGCAGCTCACGGTCAATTTCAACAAGGCAGTCAAATTCGCTGATATGCCTTACGGCGCCGCCGAGCGTTCTCGGTACGTATTTGTTAACCTGCGCAATCTTAACCTCACAGTAGTCAAGCGTGCTGCCGATATAATCAACGTTAGCCCCAAGCGAAACGTAGCCGTTTTCATCAGGCGGGCATACAGAGCAAATAGAAACTATGGGCTTGATAATATCGCGGATAACCTCGGGCATTTCATAGAAAAAGCAGGGGGTGTAATCCGCGTATCCCATTGCAATTGCTTTTCTGTTTGAAGAAGACGCAAATAAACTGTTATACCTGAAATGGCCTGCATATTTGGGGTCAGCAAAAGGCGTATCCCCGCAAACAATCATCTGGTAAAACTCAACGTCGCGGAATCTCTCATAATGCTTAACAATCGCTTCCTCAATACCGATAGCCTCACAACAGCCCATATCAAGAATTACGGTGTCGCCGTGATTGATTTTGTTTATTGCTTCCTCAACGTCAACAAGCTTGCTGTTGTAAATTTCCTGGTTTTTTGTGTCCATAATCTTCCTCTGTTCTTTGTGATGGGGGGTTAATACTCTACTTTCAGGTTTTCCTCTGCCTCGGCAACCTTCAGCATAATTGCACATTCAATTCTTTTCCTGTGCAGCTCGCAGCCGAATTCGTAAACTCCGTTAACGCTTCCTGTCGTATGGTACGCGTTAGCAGCGCAGCCGCCGCTGCAGTAAAGCTTTGCAAAGCAGTCGCGGCACTCCCTGTGTGAATAAACGTTACATTCGTTAAATTGCTTCAGAATTTCTTTATTCGTTACGCCCTTCCAGATATCGCCGAGCAGGAACTTCTCATCGCCGACAAACTGGTGGCAGGGGTAAAGCTCTCCGTTTGGCGTAACCGCCATATATTCCGTGCCAACACCGCAGCCCGAAACCCTTTTTACTACGCAGGGGCCTGCGTCAAGGTCAATCATATAGTGGTAGAAAGTAAAACCTTTGCCGTTTCTGTAACGCCTCAGCATCTCGTTTGCAAGAATTTCATACTGCTCTTTAAGCACGGGCAGGTCGTCCTCTTTAAGCGCGTAAGGCTCGTCGGGCGAACACACAACGGGCTCGATTGAAAGCTCTTTAAACCCTAAATCAGCCATATGAATTATATCGCTTGAAAAGTCCGTGTTATAATGCGTGTAGGTGCCCCTCATATAATAATCGGCTTGATTGCGTGCGTCGGCAAACTTTCTGAATTTATCAATAATCAGGT
>CADBUK010000101.1 GCA_902797915.1 Oscillospiraceae bacterium | reverse complement strand
CGTTTCGGAGGAAATTATCAAAATCGGCTATGCAAATCCGCTGCTTGCAATGAGCAACATCGGCATTTTAGAGGTTGATAAGCTTGCTCTTTCGGGCAATGAGCCTACTGACGGATTTATGAGCGGCGCTGTTAAGTATAAGCCCTACGTGCTGCTTACCGCCACCTCCATGCGCAAGGAGCTCACGCTTTCAATGTGCGTTCGCGGCAATGATGAGGATAAGAAAATCGTTGAAGGCTTCTTTGATTTAATCGTTAAAAATCTGGAGCTGCTGATTGCATAATTTTTTGGTAAAAAATGAATAATTCCAAATCACTTTCACAGACTATTACTGTGGAGGTGATTCTTTTTATGACGTCAAAAGAACTTTTATATGTTGAGGACGCGCTTGGACACGAGCAGTATTTTCAGACAAAGTGTAACGAGATTATCAGCTCGGTTTCGGACAGCGAACTCAAAAGCTCCGTTCAGTCTATGGCGGGCAAACATCAGGAAATCTTTAACAGCTTTTTAAATCTTTTGGGATAGGAGAAATTATGGACGACAAAAACTTAATGCAGGATATTCTTATGCTCGAAAAGGGCGTTTGCGATTTATATATGCACGGCACAATTGAATCGCCCACACCCACAGTTAACCACGCGTTTAAAACCGCGCTTAACGACTCCCTTTGTATGCAGGAGGACATTTACAAAAAAATGCAGGCAAAGGGCTGGTATTCAACCGAGCAGGCTGAACAAACAAAGGTTGACACCCTGAAGCAGAAGTTTACTAATATGAGCGCTCAGGGCTGATTTATTACAAGGCTGCCTTGCGGATTTTTCTGCAGGGCAGTTTTCTTTATGTGAAAAAATATCACATTTGTTTATATAAGCGGGAAAGTCAATATAATATAGCGCAATCGCGGAAAATACATAGAATATTGTAAAACTCTGTCGAAAACGGCGGAAAGCTGTCGTGAAAAAATTTAAAAATGTTAATGAAAAATATTGCAATCGTTCACAAAGTGTGTTAAAATGTGAAAAAAATACACAAAAAGGAGTTTTACTATGGAAAAGAAAACAAGAATTCTTATTGCCGATGAAACGGAAGGCTTCGGCAAACGGTGCAAAAAGGAGCTTGAGCAGTTGGGCTTTGAAGCCGTTTTGGTGTCTAAGGATGGGGAAAAGGTAATTTCCGCTCTTGATGGGGGCGGGTTTGATGTTTTACTTATTGACGTTTTTATGCCGGGTGCGGACGCGTTTGACGTTCTGGAGCATATTTCGCAGTCCGCCGTTGAAAAGCCGCTTGTGCTTGTAATGTCCGCAGTTGATAAGCCCTCGCTTGAGCGGCAGCTTGTTGACGCGGGCGCGGATTATTATTTCATCAAGCCCGTTTCCTCAACCCTTGTTGCAAAGCGCATTGAGCGTCTGTCCGTATGGAAACAGGAAAGCAAAAAGCCGAGAAACGTGCAGGCGGATATGGAGGTCGTTATTTCAGATATTATGCGCCAAATCGGCGTGCCTGCGCACATTAAGGGCTATCAGTATCTGCGCACGGCAATCAAGCTTTCGGTTGACGACCCCGAAATGCTCGACTCGGTTACGAAGCTGCTTTATCCCACGGTTGCCAAGATGTATAACACAACGCCCTCAAGGGTTGAAAGGGCAATTCGACACGCGATTGAGGTTGCGTGGGACAGAGGAGACGTTGACGTGCTTTCGTCGTATTTCGGCTACACAATTCAGTCCCAGCGCGGCAAGCCCACAAATTCGGAATTTATTGCAATGATAACCGACAAATTAAGATTATCAATCAAAAAAGGTTAAAAAAGTGCTGCTCTGCCCACCTGCTCTAAAGGCTAATAAGGTTTAAATCGTGATCTTTCACTCATATTGGCGATTAAAAATCGCCTGAATACGAAAGTATGCAGTCAATTTTATAATCGCCAATCTAAGCAAAATCTTAACGATTTAAACTGCTGCGTTACTACCGTAGACGGTCCCCTCTGTCAGCTTGCGCTGACATCTCCCCGCTAATCGGGGAGTACCTCATTCTTAGAATTTTAGTGCAAGAACAAGGCATAAAAAATCAGGAAGGCTGACGCCTTCCTAATTTTTTTAACGTAGTTATTGTGCTAAAAGGCAGG
>CADBUK010000100.1 GCA_902797915.1 Oscillospiraceae bacterium | reverse complement strand
GTTTATATCAACAATTATTCGGACAAAAAAGGCAAGGCTTCCGCAAGCGCTTACCTTATTTCAGATACAGGCAGGGAATTTGAACTCGGCGAGGCTGAGTTCTCACTTGAACAGAAAAATGCCAAGCTTTCCTTTATCGCAGACATTAAAAATCCAAAAAAATGGTCTGCAGAGCATCCTAATCTGTACACCCTTGTTATAACCGTAAAGCAGGGCAAAAAGGTCTGCGTTGTTAAAACCTACAGCGTGGGCTTCAAGCAGGTCGAAATCAAGGGCGAAAAGATTTACTTTAACGGTATGCCGCTTATGATAAGGGGCGTTAACCGCCACGATTTTGATGCTGATTGCGGCTGGGCAGTTCCTCGCGAAAGATATACGCAGGATATGGATATTATGAAGCAGAATAATATCAACGCCATTCGTACCTCGCATTACCCCAACGACCCGTATTTTTACGAAATGGCTGACAAGTACGGCTTCTATGTTATGGACGAGGCCGATATGGAAACCCACGGCGTTCGCCGCAAGGGCGTTCCTGGCAGCAATCCCGTGTGGACCGACGCCGTTGTTGACCGTATGGAAAGAATGGTTCTGCGCGACCGCAATAACCCCTGCGTGTTTATGTGGAGCCTCGGTAACGAAGCGGGCGACGGCGATAACTTTATGCGTATGAAGGAGGCGGCGCTCCGCCTTGACGATACCCGTCAGTTCCATTATGAAGGCGATTTTGATTTAACAAAAAGCGACGTTATTTCCCGTATGTATCCGAGCGCCGAAATAATGGAAAAGCTCGGTAAAAGGGAGGAAATTAAAACCTCGCTTTACGATAATATTGTAAATCAGCTTGCCGCTGACAATAAGCCGATAAAAGCGGAAATGTATGCGGGCAAGCCCGTTATCCTTTGCGAATATGCTCATTCAATGGAAAATTCCTTGGGTAATTTTCAGGAGTATATGGATGACTTTGAAAAGTACGATAATATGTGCGGCGGCTTTATCTGGGATTTTGTTGACCAGACAATTCACAGGGTTGACGAAAACGGCAACGATATGTGGCTTTACGGCACCGATTTTGAGGATGACGAGCCGAGCCCCGCAATCGACGTACCTAATACCACCGCCATTTCAGGCTCAAACACCTATTTTTGCGCAAACGGAATAATCGGCGCGGACCGTGTTCCGCACCCGCAGATTAACGAGGTTAAAAAGGTTTATCAGGAAATTAAAACAGAAGCGTTTGACGTTAATAAGGGAACTTATAAGGTTAAAAACAAGTTCCTGTTTACTGATATTTCCGCATTCGTTTGCCGCTGGAGCGTTGAGGCTGAGGGCGAAATAATTGCCTCGGGCGAGCTTGATAAGTTTGAATGTGCTCCGCTTTCGGAAACCTTTATCACAATTCCTTATAAGATTGACGATTTCCCGACGGATAAAGAGGTAGTGCTTACTGTTTCGTTCTTTACCAAAAAGAAAACCCTTGGTCTGAAATCAAATTATGAAATTGCGTGGGACCAGTTTGTTCTCAATTCCGCACCCCAGCCCGAAGCCCCTGAGGTCGAAGGCGAAATCAATTACACCCAGAAGGGCAACAGGGTTGAAATCAACGGCGACGCCTATGCGGTTAAAATTGAAAACGGCAGAATTACAAGCATTTCAATTGAGGGCAGGGAAAAGCTTAAAGCGCCGCTTGAGCCCTATTATTTCCGCGCGCTTACCGATAACGATATCGGTATTCTCAATTTCCTGCCGTTTGCCATTTCCTCAAACCCGTATTACAAATGGCGCACCGCAAGCCATAAGGCAAACGCGGTAAGGACGGAGGTTACAAGACCTGACGATTCCTGCGTTGAGGTACATATTGCGTGGAGTACGCCTAATCTTAAAAACTCCGTTTCAACCTATAAGTTCTTTGCGGACAGAAGAATTTACGTTTACCACAGCGCAGTGCCTACCGCCGATATGGTAAAATTCGGCTCAAGGCTTACTCTTGACGGTAAAATGGAATACGTAAGCTGGTACGGCAGAGGTCCGCACGCAACTTATTGCGACAGAAAAACGGGTGCCAAAATCAGCACTTATAAATCCACGGTTACAAAGCTTGAGCACAGGTATATGCGTCCTCAGGAAAATGCAAACCGCTGCGACGTTAATTACCTTACTATTACAGACAGGCAGGGTAACGGCTTTAAGTTTACATCTTTCTATGGCGACACGCTCAATTTCAGCGCGCACCACTATACAACCGAGGATTTGGAAAACGCAACCCACGTTCACAATATTCCTTATAATAACGATATTACCCAGCTTAATATCGACCATGCACTCTGCGGTGTCGGCGGCGACCAGCCGGGCGACGCTGCGCTCAGAGAGCCGTATATTATGCACAAGGGCGTTAAGCAGAGCTATAGCTTTATGATTGAGCCTGTTAAGGCTGAAAAGTAAATTATCAGGGGAGACGGATAATGAAAAGAGTGTTTGCGCATATCGGTTTTTCATTTGCCCTTACCCTTATTATCCTTAATTTTCTCGAAATCAAATGGGCGCTTGCGGTATTCGTTGCCGCAGGTGCTCTTTTCGTTGTTTCCCTTATTATACCTAAAACGCGGCGCGCGGCTGCGGTGCCGCTCTGCCTGTTTTCGGTAATGCTTGCGGCGTTTATGTTCAATCTAAATTATAATGTTAATTATAAACCGCAGGTACAGCTTTCGGGCGAAAAGGTTAACGCGTCGTTTTACATAGTTGATTTGGAGCGTAAAACGTCTTCGGGCTATTCTTATACGGTTAAAACAAAGGCTATTGAGCGCGACGGCGTTCCGCAGAATATTAAGCTGAAGCTTTATACATACACCCCGCTTGATTTTGACAACTATGAGCTTCTTCAGGGCGAGCTGTCCCTCAGCGCCGTTTCCGATAATCCTTATAATTCGTACGGTTATTTTGCGGATAATATTTTCTTAAAGGCATTTAGCTGCGGCGATATCGCTTCAACTGGCGAGCCCGTCGGAAGCCCTCTTAAATACATTCTCAATTTCCGTACGCACTTGAAAACGATATTCGGCGCTTATATTCAAGGCGACGAGGGCGCGCTTGCCCTTGCGGTGCTGACGGGCAATAAATCGGATATGAATTCTTCAGTTTATGATGATTTCAAGGCGAGCGGGCTTGCTCATTTGGTTGCGGTTTCGGGCTTACATCTTATGGTGCTTTGCGGGACGGTTTATTATTTCCTGCGCCTGCTCAGCGCGTCGGTTATACCGCGTTGCGTTATCAGCTCGCTGTTCGTTTTGTTTTATATGGCGCTTTCGGGCTTTGCTCCGTCAATGATTAGGGCAGGGCTTATGATGCTTGTTTTTCTGCTCGGTAAATGCTTTCGGCAAAAGAGCGACAGCCTTAATTCTCTCGGGCTTGCAGCGTTCCTCGTCTGCTTTTTCAATCCTTTTGCTGTTACACATTCGGGCACAATGCTTTCATACACGGCGGCGCTCGGCTTATTAACTCTCAAAAAGCCGCTTCAGCTTTTGTTTAAGACCGATTGCATCAAAACAAAACCCCTGCGCAAAATTGCCGACGGCGTTATTATCTCCGTTTCAATCTTTATTGCTACTCTGCCCGTTATGCTGTTCTTTTTCAGGCAGGCAAGCATTGTCGGCATTTTTATAAGCTTTCTTACAATACCTTTTGCGCAGGTGCTTTTGATTGCCTCGTTCCTGTTCATTCCGCTTTATAAGGTCAAATACCTTTCGTATGCCGTTGCGTTTGTTATACGACTTTTTGCACGAATTATTATTAATATCGCTGCCCGTGCGGCAGGCGCCTCGTTTTCGCTGATTTATCTTGATTACTCTTATATTGCGCTTGCAATTGCCGCGGTTTTTGCGCTTTTCGGTATAGGCTTTATTGTTAAACGCAAAAATACGTTAAGACTTTGCGCGCTGCTTTCGGTAATAGCCTTTTGCGTTATAACTGCCTGCGGCGCGGCGGTTTCGTTAAATCAAACTTATATCAGGGCGGTGTCGGGCGCAAAATCAACTGCGTACATTATTTATAATGAAAAATATGCGGCAGCGTTCGGAGTGCGGGAAAATACACAGGTTTATACCGCAAAGCAGCTTGTTAAGGCGAACGGCTTAACGCTTGTTGCAGTCATAGATTTTGAAGGGACGGACAGTGCTGAAACCCTCGCCGAAGCCTGCGGCGCAATAAACTACATCTGCACCGATTCCGCAAATCCTCCCGCAGATTTGAAAAATTGTGAAAATATTGCCTCGCTCAGTGAATTTGATATTGATTTATGGCGGGGTGTTAATGTAAAATATAATATAAGTTCAGAAGCGGGTGTCTTAATTACTGCCGACGGTAAAGAATACCGTATCAATTCTTCATCGTTCGGTAATCCCGCGGAAAACGATTTTATACTCAATACCGAAAACGGAAATTATCGGAGATTAAATCAATGGCAAGATTAAATGAACAGGATTTAAAATTGCAGATTAAGGAGCGTCAGTTCTCCAACGCCTATTTTATTTACGGCGAGGAGGGCTATCTTAAACAGTTTTACGTTAATAAGCTGACAGACCTTTTGGTTGACGACACCTTCAGGGATTTTAATCTTCATTCCTTTAACGGCAAAAAAACGTCGCTGGAGGATATTCTTAAAGACGCCGATATGCTGCCGATGATGAGCGAGTATAACCTCATTCTTGTTTGCGATTATCCGTTTGACAAATCCTCGGCTGATATTGATTTAATTAAGGAATACCTTTCCGACGTTCCGCCGTCAACCGTTCTTGTGTTCTGGTATGATTCCGTTGACGTTGATATTAAGAAAAATTCAAAATGGAAATCCGTTGAAGCCGCGTTTTCCAAGGCGGGCTCCTCGGTTAATCTAGAAAAACGAAGCGAGTCTGATTTGGTTAAGCTTCTTGTAAGCGGGTGCAAAAAGCGAGGGGCGGTGCTTTCGCCCGATAATGCGCGTTATCTGATTTCGGTTTCGGGCAGCGACATTAAAACGCTTCTCAATGAAACCGAAAAGCTGTCCTCCTACGCAAAGGGACAGGAAATTACAAAGCAGATTATTGATAAGCTTGCCGTTAAATCGCTTCAGGCAAAGGTTTTTGATTTGTCAAAGGCAATCGTCAGGGGAGATTATGAAAAGGCGTATTCCGTTCTTAACGCGCTTTTTGAGGCTAAGGAGGAACCCGTTTCCGTTCTTGCCGTAATTTCAAACTGCTTTATAGATATGTATAGGGTAAAGTGCGCCAAGATTGCGGGGCAGTCTTTTGACGACGTTGCAAACTATTATAATTATAAGGGCAGGGAATTTGCTTTGCGCAACGCCTCGCGTGACTGCGCTTCGCTTTCGGTTAATCAGCTTCGCAACTCGCTTGACGTGCTTATGCTTGCCGATAATAATCTTAAAAGCACCGCTGCGGATTCCCGTCTCATTTTAGAGGAAACTATGGTTAAGCTGCTCCTTATTTCAAAAGAGGTTGCTTATGATTAAGGTTAAAGAGGCGGTTATAGTCGAGGGCAGGTACGATAAAATCAAGCTTTCAAATATTCTTGACGCCTTTATAGTTGAAACTAACGGCTTTCAGATTTATAAGGATAAGGAAAGGCTTGCGTTTATAAGAAAGCTTGCCAAGGAGCAGGGCATTATTATTCTTACTGACTCCGACCATTCGGGCTTTCAGATAAGAAGCTATGTTGCAAACGGTATCCCGCAGGAAAGGATTAAACACATCTATATACCCGATGTTTTCGGAAAGGAAAAAAGGAAAGCCGAGCCCTCAAAGGAGGGCAAATTAGGCGTTGAGGGAATTGACGATGAAGTGTTAATCCGCTTGTTTGAACGGGCGGGCGTTGAGACAGTACCTACTGAAAATGCAGACCGCATTACAAATTATGACCTTTACGCAGCAGGCGTTTCGGGAACGCCGAATGCAAGGGAAAAGAAAAAAGAGCTTTTAAAAAAGCTCTCTCTTCCCGAATTTCTGTCAACAAATTCTCTTTTAACTTATCTTAACGCAAATTACACTAAAAAAGAATTTGAAACGCTGATTAAATAGGGGCGGATATCATCCGCCCGCTTTTTTTATTTTATTACAATTCTGCTCGTCTGCTCCGTTCCGCAGGGACGGGGCGGGCAGAAGCCCAGATTATATAAGTCCGTATAGGTACATTCTCTGTTAAAAAATTCAACCTGTTCTTTACTGCAGTCGCTCAGCTTTGTTACTACGGGCAGAGCGGCTTTTTCCTTAATTTCAGCCATCAGCTCTCTGCCGTTTTCGCTGAAGCCAAGCAGCCTTATATACGGCGCCTCGGGCAAATCTTTTTCTATACCGAGGTACGCCCTTAAAACAATTCTTTTAATGCGCGACATTGTGTAGCGCTTTGATTTAACCGCTTCGTAAAGTCCGTCAAGGCTTGTTGCGCTCCTTGCCGCTTCAAACAGTCTGTTTTCAAGCCCCTCGGTAACGTCCTCAATTTTTGAAAAATCCTCTTTGCTCATTGTCCTTAGCTTGTACAGCACGGCTTTCTCGCAGTTGTGCATTGAGGCAATTTCGCTCATATCAAGCTTGCTTCTGATTGCGGTTGCGCTGTATTTCTCGTCGTCGGAATTTAGCCCCTTGCCGATGCGTTTGACGGCAATGCAGGGCAGGGAGGAGAATTTAATATATTCGCAGGCAAGAATGTTGTTGGGCGTGTCCAGAATATCCGTGCCGAGTATCCTGCTTCTTGCTGCAGGGTACGATATTCCGCTTTTCATTTCAAGCGCAATGCTTTCCTGTACGGTTTTGTCCTTGAGCCTGTCTGCAACCGCTTTCAACTCGTCAATACTGTCGTTTTCAGCTCCGAACGCAATTGCGTCAACACAGCCGAGCGCTTCTAACAGCCTTACTCCGCCCTTAGCAAAGCCCTCTGCGGATGAAAGGGAAACCGCGGCGGGCAGCTCGAACACAAGGTCGGCTCCACCGTCAATCGCAGCTCTTACTCTTTCAAATTTATCATATACAGCAAATTCTCCGCGCTGCACAAAATTGCCGCTCATAACGCAGATAATACGGTTATTATCTCTTTTAAGCGTGTCAATTAAGTATTTGTGCCCCTTGTGAAAGGGGTTAAATTCGCATATTACCCCGATATTCATAATTTTTCCTTAATATTTTAATATATATACTTGACATCAACTGTTTATATATATTATTATATATATAATAGTATAATATTGCAAGATGTGGAGGGAATAATATTGAAAATTCTTGTAATTAACTGTGGCAGTTCTTCTCTCAAATTCCAGGTTATTGATATGACTGACGAATCTGTTATCTGTAAGGGCACCATCGAAAGAATCGGTCTGCCGATTTCAGGCGGCGAGCAGAATGTTATTTTTAAGGCTCACGGAAAGCAGCTTGTTTTTGATAAAGAAAATCTTACTCACGTTGACGCGTTTGAAACCGTTAAGGAGCTTCTTACTCAGAGCGAATTAAAGGTTATGGATTCTCTTGACGAGATTGACGCTGTCGGACACCGCGTTGTTCACGGCGGCGATAAGTATAACAAGAGCGTTATGTTTACCGAGCAGGTTGAAAAGGATATTGAGTCTTTATCGGCTCTTTCTCCGCTTCACAACCCCGCAAACCTTTCGGGCTACCGTGCCTGCGTAAAAGCGCTTGGCGAGGATGTTCCGCAGATTGCCGTTTTTGACACGGCTTTTCACGGCACTATGCCTGCAAAGGCTTATATGTTTGCCGTTCCTTATGAGTATTATGAAAAATACGGCGTTCGCCGTTACGGCTTCCACGGCACCTCCCATAAGTTCATCAGCAAGCACTGCGCCGACTATATGGGCAAGGACATTAACGACCTTAAAACCATTACCTGCCATCTCGGCAACGGCTCTTCAATTGCCGCTATTGACCACGGCAAGTGTGTTGATACCTCAATGGGCTTTACCCCGCTTGACGGCTTTATGATGGGCACACGCTCAGGCGGCGTTGACCCCTCTGTTGTAACCTTCCTTGAACAGCAGGAGGGCATCTCTCCCAAGGAGATGGATAATATCCTTAATAAGAAATCAGGCGTGTTTGCTATTTCGGGCGGCTTTTCTGATGACAGGGATATCGTTAAGGCTCAGTCTGAGGGCGATGAGCGTGCAACTCTCGCTCACGAAATGCAGGCTTACCAGATTGCTAAGTTCGTAGGCGCTTACGTTGCCGCAATGAACGGCGTTGACGCAATTGTGTTCACTGGCGGTATCGGCGAAAACGGCGCTTGGCTGCGCGAAAGGGTTTGCTCATACCTCGGCTATCTCGGCGTTAAGATTGACCCCGAGGTTAACGTTAACACCGTTAAGGGCGCTGAGGCTGAAATCACTGTTCCGGGCTGCAATGTGCGCGTATTCGTGCTTGCAACCGACGAGGAGCTTATGATTGCAAGAGATACAAAAGCTATAGTTGAAAACATTTAACTTATTTATAAAATTTCTAAAGAAGGAGGAGTAAAAATGCCGGAAATCAAGTATGATATCACAGAGCATATCGGTGTTATTTCCGAAACAGCTCGCGGTTGGACAAGAGAGGTTAATCTTATTTCATGGAACGGTCGTGAACCTAAGATTGACATCAGAGACTGGTCACCGGATCATTCAAAGATGAGCAAGGGCTTAACTTTCACAAACGATGAAATTGAAGAGCTCGTAAAGCTTGTTAAGAAGCTTTAATTAGTTGAAATTTAAGGGCAACTGTTAATAAAGTTGCCCTTGAAATTTTGTTTAGGATAGGTAAGTTTTTATGGAATGGACTTCGTTAAATGATTTAAGGGAAAAATATCTTTCTTTTTTTGAAAGCAAGGGGCATTTAAGATTGCCAAGCTTCTCGCTTATTCCTAATGGGGATAAAAGCCTTTTGCTTATAAATTCAGGTATGGCGCCGATGAAAAAGTATTTCACGGGCGAGGTTACTCCGCCCTCAACCCGCGTTACTACCTGCCAGAAATGTATCAGAACACCCGATATTGAAAACGTGGGCAAAACCGCAAGGCACGGCACTTTTTTTGAAATGCTCGGCAATTTCAGCTTCGGCGATTATTTTAAGCACGAGGCTACCGCGTGGGCTTGGGAATTCTGCACGGACGTGCTTGATATGCCTGTTGACAAGCTTTGGGTAACCATTTATGAAAATGACGACGAGGCTTATAATATCTGGACCAAAGAGGTTGGCGTTTCGCCTGACAGAATTGTACGTCTCGGTAAAGAGGATAATTTCTGGGAGCACGGTCAGGGTCCCTGCGGTCCCTGCAGTGAGATTTATTTTGACCGCGGCGAAAAATACGGCTGCGGCAAACCAACCTGCGCACCGGGCTGCGATTGCGACAGGTACACTGAGTTCTGGAACAATGTTTTCAGCCAGTTCAATACTGACGGAAACGGAAATTACACCGAGCTTGCTCAAAAGAATATTGATACGGGCATGGGTCTTGAAAGGCTTGCCTGCATAGTTCAGGGCGTTGATAATCTTTTTGAGGTTGATACGGTTCAGAATATAATTAAAAAGATTTCGGAGATTTCAGGCGTTAAGTATCACGAGGACGATAAGAAGGATATTTCAATCCGCGTTATTACGGACCATATCCGTTCTTCAGTGTTTATGATAGGCGACGGCGTAATTCCTTCAAATAACGGCAGGGGCTATGTGCTTCGCCGCCTCATTCGCCGCGCTTGCCGCCACGGCAGACTGCTCGGCGTAAACGAGCCCTTCCTCTATGAAGTTGTCAATACCGTTATTGATAATAACCTTTCCGCTTACGATTACCTTGACGCTAAGCGCGAGCTTATTACAAAGGTAATGCTTGCGGAGGAGGAGTCCTTCGGCAAAACCATTGACGCGGGTCTTGCTCTGCTTGACGAGTATATTGCAAATACCGAGGGTACTGTTTTCAGCGGCGACGACGCGTTTAAGCTTAACGATACCTTCGGCTTCCCGCTTGATTTAACCAAGGATATCCTTGAGGAAAAGGGCTTTACTGTAGATGAGGCAAGGTTTAACGAGCTTCTTGACCAGCAAAAGAAAACTGCCCGCGCTGCCCGCAAGGACGCAGGCGCAGACGCGTGGAAGGGCGGCTCCGTTAAAATTGACGCAGAGCCCACAGCCTTCGTCGGCTATACGGATTTTACTGCCTGCGCAAAGGTTCTTGCGCTTGTTAATACCGAAGGCGAGCTTGTTGATATGCTCGGCGCAGGGGAAAGCGGCGCAGTCGTACTTGATACCACTCCGTTTTACGCAATGAGCGGCGGTCAGGTCGGCGACAGTGGCATTATCTCCGCAGGCGAAAACTGCTTTGCGGTTGAGGATACAACTAAAAACGACGATAAAATCTATATCCACAGCGGTACTGTTAAAACGGGCGTAATTTCTGTTGGCGACAGCGTTTCGGCAGAGGTTGATAAAACCCGCAGGCTTGCAATTATGCGTAACCACACAAGCGCTCATCTGCTTCAGGCTGCGCTCCGTCAGGTGCTCGGCTCTCACGTTGAGCAGGCGGGCTCACTTGTTGACGACAAGATTTGCCGTTTTGACTTTACCCATTTCAACGCATTGACCGCAGAGGAAATTGCGCAGGTTGAGCAGATTGTTAATGGCTTCATTATGAGCGCTACTCCTGTTCAGATGATGGAAATGCCGATTGACGAAGCAAAGAAAATGGGCGCAATGATGCTCTTCGGCGAAAAATACGGCGATATTGTGCGCGTAGTTAAAGCGGGCGATTTCTCAACCGAATTCTGCGGCGGCACTCACGTTTCAAACAGCGGCCAGCTTGGTATGTTCAAGATTGTAAGCGAGGCTTCCGTAGCTTCGGGCGTAAGAAGAATAACCGCCCTTACGGGTACAAACCTTCTTTCAATGGTTAACGATACCGAGGCAACCGTTAAGGACATCGCTTCTGCTCTTAAATCAAATGAAGCCGATGTTATCAATAAAGTTAATTCCCTCGTTGCTGACAACAGGCAGATGGAAAAGGAAATTAACACTCTTAACGAAGAGCTTACAAGGCTCAAAAGCGCCGATGCTCTCAGCGCGGCTGTTGACGTAAACGGTCTTGCCCTCTACGTTGCAAGGCTTGACGGCACAGTTCCCGACGCTCTGCGCACAATGGGCGACGATATTAAAGCTAAGTCCGATAACGCAGTGGGCGTTCTTGCCGCTGTAAACGGCGATAAGGCTTCGATTGTTGCAGTGTGCGGTAAGGAGGCAATTGCCAAGGGCGTTAAGGCGGGCGACCTTGTACGCGAGGTTGCAAAGCTTGCCGGTGGCGGCGGCGGCGGACGTCCCGACTCTGCTATGGCAGGCGCAAAGGATATTTCAAAGCTTGATGAGGCAATCGGCGCTGCTGCCGAAATTATTGCTTCACTTATGAAATAAGGAGATAAAACGATGTGCGTTTTTTGTGAGATAGTAAACGGCAACATCCCCAGCACAAAGGTTTATGAGGATGATATGATGCTTGCCTTCAAGGATTTAAACCCTCAGGCTCCCGTGCATATTCTTGCCGTTCCTAAGGTTCATATTGACTGCGCTAACGATATTAATGCTGATAACAGCAAGTATGTTGCGCATATTTTTGAAAAGCTGCCCGAGATTGCAAAATCACAGGGTATTGATTCCTACAGGATTATTAATAACTGCGGCACAGACGCGGGCCAGACGGTTATGCACCTTCATTTCCATCTTCTCGGCGGTGCAGTTTTTGAGGAGGGATTAGTATGATAATTAACGGTATGGAAAGAAAAGACGATGAATTCTATGAGCTTCATATCGCGGGCTTAACAAGGTATCTTCAAAAGTTTTCGGTTTCCGATAACCTTGATATTGCCGCTTTCATTCTTTTCGGCGACGTTGAGCTTGCAGAATGCTGCGCCAGGGAATTGCTTAAAAAAGTACCCGAGTTTGATTACATCATAACTCCCGAGGCTAAGTCAATTCCGCTTGCTTATGAAATGAGCAAGCAGAGCGGCAAAAAGTATATCGTTGCCAGAAAAGGTGTTAAGGTATATATGGATAATCCCGAAAAGGTTACCGTCCGTTCCATCACTACGCAGAAGGAACAGAACCTTTTCCTCGGCCACGAGGACGGCGATTTGCTTACGGGCAAAAGAGTTCTTATTGTTGACGACGTAATTTCAACAGGCGAAAGTCTCAAGGCTGTTCAGATGCTTGTTGAACGCTTTAACGGAAATATTGTTGCTTCGTGCGCGCCGCTTGCAGAGGGCGACGCTGCTTCAAGGGACGACATCGTTTTCCTTGAAAAGCTTCCGCTCTTTTTCAAATAAAATAATATAATGTATAACGCCCGAGGATTTGGTAAAACTATCCTCGGGTGTTTTTATGATTCAGGACAACAAAAAAATTGCCATAGTCGGTACGGGAATGGTGGGGATGAGCTTTGCCTATTCGCTGTTAAACCAAAGCATTTGCGATGAAATCTGCCTGATTGATATTAACAAAATCAAGGCAAGGGGAGAGGCGATGGATTTAACCCACGGTCTGCCGTTTGCACCGCATAATATAAAAATCTACGCAGGGGAGTATAAGGACTGCAAGGATATGGATTTGGTGGTGATTTGCGCGGGAGCTCCGCGGATGGTGGGCGAAACAAGACGCGATTTGGTGCAGAAGAATTATATCGTTTTTAAATCCATAATACCACCCATTGTAGATAACGGCTTTAAGGGTATTTTCCTTGTTGCAACCAATCCCGTTGACGTTATGTCAAAGCTTGTGCTTGATTTGTCGGGCTTTGAGCCCGGGCGTGTTTTCGGTACGGGAACGGCTCTCGACACAGCGCGGCTGCGTTTTATTTTATCCGAATACTTTGAGGTTAGCCCGAATAATATTCACACCTACGTTCTCGGCGAGCACGGCGACTCGGAATTTGTTGCGTGGAGCAGTGCGTTTATTTCCTCCATTCCGCTTATTGATTTTAAAACGGAAAACTCAAATCTCAATTTTGAGCTTGATAATATCGCGCACAGGGTAAAGCGCTCCGCCTACGAAATCATCAGGGCAAAAAAGGTTACCTGCTACGGAATAGGAATGGTGCTTGCACGCCTTGCCTCTGCCATTCTGCACGACGAAAATTCAATTTTTACCGTGTCCTCCTACCTGCAGGGAGAGTACGGTAAAAAAGGCGCTTATATCGGCGTCCCCGCAATAATTAACAGGGAGGGCGTAAAAAAGATAATTGAGGTCGAACTGTCCGACAGGGAGTTCGAACAGTTTGATTATTCGTTTAACGTAATTCTTGATATGCTGAATGAAATAGACAGTAAATAAGGCTATCTCTAAATTGAGATAGCCTTAAAATATATTGTTTAATTAATTCCAGATAATCTCGCATTCCTTAATCTGCTTGCCGTTGCTTGTCGGATACCAGTTCTTACCGAGCGTAAGATTTTCCTCCTTTGCAAGCACCGTAACGGTTTTCATACCCTTGCAGTTAAAGAAAGCATATTCCTGAATTTCCTTAATTCCCGCGGGAATTGTTACGCTTTCAATGTTTTCACAGTAAGCGAAAGCGTCCTTGCCGATGAATTCAAGGCTTGCGGGCAGATTAAGCGAGGTAAGCGCGCTTGTTCTGTGGAAAGCCTTTTCCTCAATTCTTTTAACGCTGTCGGGAATAGTAATCTGGTCAATGTAGTAGCATTTGTAGAATGCCTTTGTACTGATTGTTTCAACACCGTCTGCAATAGCGTACTGAGTGGTGTTCTGAGCCTCGCCGAACTTATTGAAGGTAATGTCCTTGGCGGGCGGGAAGTAAATCAGCGTTTTCATATCCTTGCTGTAAAGCACGCCGTCAACGCTGCAAAAAGCGGTGTTGGCTTCGTCAACAACAAAGGCGGTCAGGCGCTGGTTGTTAGTCATTGACCAATCGCCGATGGTTGTAACGTTTTTGCCGATGTAAATTGTCTGAAGCGACTCTGCGTTAAAAATGCTGAAATCAGCAATTTCGGTAACGGGAAGACCTTCAATCTCATCGGGAACCGTAACCTCGGTACGCTGGGTTGAATCGGTGTAGCCCGTGATTTTAACGGTGTTATCAACGATTTCGTATTCCAGCTTATCGTCGGTTTTTGCTGCACAGCCTGCAAAGCATGTGGCAATAACAGCTACGCAAAGCAGTGCGCTGAAAATCTTTTTAAAAGTTTTCATTATACCGGCACCTCCTCTGTAACAGCTTCTGCGGGTATTTCGGTATCGTCCGAAGCTTCGTTCTCGCCTTCGTCCTCGCCGTCCTCTATTCTGCCTTCACGCGCCGCGATTTCCGCAACGTACTGGTCGTGCTGGGCCCTCGTGTAGTTGTAGAACAGGTAGGGCAGGGTGGAGATAATAAGACCGATTACCGTAAGAATTACGTAAATGTTCATAATGTTGCCGAAAATAGCGGAGTCAAACAGAACATCCCAGTCTGATGTGTAGCCGAATTTTCCGAGCAACCACGGAGAAACAAGACCGAGCGCAGTAACCATCGGTACGGTAAACCAGCTGAAAATGCCCATCATATTATCGGCTCTTTCGCCCGTTTTCCACTGGTGGTAGTCAAGCACGTCTGCGGTCATATTGTTTGAAATACCGTTACACGCGGTGCTGATAGGCGAACGTACAAAAATAAGTATCAGCAAAAGCGGAACGCTTTCAAGTCTGAGCGCTACTAAGTATAATGCCGTAATTGCAATCCAGATGGAACGCATAAACAGAATACATGTGCGCTTTTCAAATCTCTTGATAATAAGCGGAGTCAGCAGGTTGCCGATAACGCCCGTAACGCCTGCGATTGAAAGGAAACCGATAATCCATTCAATACGCATTTTGTAAATGAAGATGAAGTTGATAACGCCGTCTGCAAGCATATTCCAGAGGTTAAACGCCATTGAAAGATTAACAATCCAGAAATACTTGTTTGACAGCAGGCTCTTTGCGCTCTTCTTAAAGTCAATCTTCGGTGTTTCCTCCTGATTAGCGGCAACACGCTCTTTAACCTTAAAGAATGACATACCCATTAAGATACTTGCAAATGCAAGAATCGGAACGAATACGCGGTAAGACTGAACCGAAAGATAACCGCCTGTTGAAACAATCATAATCGGGAATATAATTCTGAAAATGGAACGGAAGAAGCCAAGGAAGATTGCGCCGATTGAATAATACTTCTGCCTTTCAACCATATTCGGTGTGATAAGCGCAACGATTGCCGTGGGGTTGTCACAGTAAAGCAGTGAAAATCTGCTTCTGATTGTAACCAAAAGGTGCAGTAAAACGATTTTGGTTGTGTAATCAAGTGTTGTGGGAACAAATGCCATTGCGGTTGTAAGCAATGCAACGGGAATACCGTAAATCATCATAAACGGTTTGTAACGTCCGAAACGCTTGCACAGCTTATAACGCATAAACCAGTTGAATAAGCCGCCTACGCCCATAACAACAAGCATATTACCTACGATTTGGGGTAAGCCCTTGATTATGTTTTCAAACGGTGCAGACGGAATAAAGTAGCATATTACGCCGATTACTGCTACACCTATGTAAGAAAACAGCGCTTTTTTGAATTTGTCCTTGGCAAGATGGCCGAGGCTTTCAAAAACGGTCATTGAAATAGATTCAATGTACAGCGTAGCGTATTTTACAATCATGGCTATAATGCTGATGATTGTAAAGTCCATCAGCTTGATTTCCATAATTGAGCCGCAGAAATAACCTGCGCCGAAAGTAACTACGTCGTTAATGAGAAACGTAAATCCGCAGATACCCATTGTGCCGAAGCAGTAAGAAAGGAATTCCTGCAGGTTTGTGTACTCACCTTTTGCGGGGGTGTTCCACCTTGATTTAACGTAGGTGATACCCTCTTTTGCCTTTTCTTTTATTTTCATATCAGACCTCCAGTGATTTTTCAAAAAAGAAAAATCCTTTAATAATATAATAATAGTATTTATCCGTAATTTCGTCAAGATATAATAACACCCTGCGGCTGATTTTCGCAGGGTGTTTTAAGTGTAATAGCGTTAAATTAATTATTTTTCGTTATTGTCAATCAAATATGTACCGCTTTCAAGTACTGCAATGGAGTATCCCTCGTATTTGTAAAATCTGAAAATACGTTCGTCAAACGCAAGATAGTCGGAAACCAAAAAGGTTTCTCCGCTGATTTTACGCACCTTGTTTCCGCCTGAGCAAACGTAAATTTCTCCGCCGTCGTCAACGCTGATGTGCGTCGGGTTTTCAAAGGTTTTAGCGCCCTTGCCGCCGATGCGCAGGTCAATTTGCATATTCTGGCAGGAATACCTGATTGCGCAGTTTTCCGCGGGGCAGATACACCAGAAGTATTTGCCCTCAAGCGCAAGCCCGCAAACTGCTTCGTCGTGGTATTTGAAATATCCGCTCCAGAAAAGGTCGCCGTCCCTGTCAAAAATACCTGCCTCGCCGTTAGGGTAAATAGTTAAAATTCTTTTGTCGTAAAGAATTGCGGCGTCGCATTGAACGAAGTTCGGTATCGTTTCGCTGATTTGCTGAAACGCTGGTCCGAACTTTTTCAGCAGGTAAGCGTTTTTGGTAAGCACAGCCTTTGACTTGTCGCGGAAATCAACAACGCTGTATTCCGCTTTGAATTTTGCAGTGGCAGGGATTGGATTTTTTTCTACGAGAATTGCCTTGTCGGTATCATATTTCAGAATGTCAACAATCTCTTTTGAACTCAATTTTACCAAAGCTTAAACCTCCGCCGAAATCAAATATCCAAGGGTCATTAAGCTGTCGGTAAGGTGTACGTTTTCAACCAACACCTCGGGGTGCGCCATTGAAATATCGTAGTTACTGAAGTTCCAGAAGCTTTTAATTCCAAGGCTCACAAGCAAATCGGTAAGCTCCTTCATATCGTTTGAAGGAATGCAGAAAACCGCACACACGGGCTTGTTGTCTATACAGAAATTTTCAAGATAGTCAATATTCCTTACGGGAATACCTTTAATCATTTTTCCGCATATAGCCTCGTTTTTATCAAAAATACCTATAAGCCTGAAGCCGCTGTTAACTCCGAAAATCTTGTTGCAGACAGCCTTGCCGAGATTGCCGGCGCCAATCAAAATTGTTTTGCGCTCGTTATTAACGCCGAGAATTTCGCCGATTTTTGAGTGCAGCTCGGGCACGTTATACCCGTAACCCTGCTGGCCGAAACCGCCGAAGCAGTTAAAATCGTGGCGAATTTGGGAAGCGGTAAGCCCCATTCTGTTTGCAAGCTCTTTTGAACTTATTCTCACAATCCCGTTTTCTTTAAGGCTCTGCAGAAAGCGGTAGTATTTGGGAAGCCTTTTGATAACGGAGATTGAAATATCTTCTTTTTTTTCCAAATTAAATCATTCCTTTGTATTATGATTTTGCAGGGAAAATCAGTTCATTGAGGTAACGGTTTCCATTACATAATCGCCGAATTCGCTGCAGGTGCAGCCGGTGTCGCGTCCTGTAATGGTCAGCTTCTTTTCCTCAAGCATACATTTGTCAAGCGCTTTTTCAAGCTTGTTTGCCTTGTCAACAAAGCCTATGTGTGAAAGCAGCATTGCAGACGCTCTGAGCATACTGCACGGGTCGGCGTACTGACCTCTGCCCTCGGTAATCATTCTTGGCGCAGAGCCGTGAATAGCCTCAAACATAGCGTATTTTTTGCCGATGTTTGCAGAGCCTGCGGTACCTACGCCGCCCTGAAATTCAGCAGCCTCGTCGGTAATAATATCGCCGTAAAGGTTCGGAAGAACGAATACCTTGAAATCCTTTCTTCTCTGCGGGTCAATCAGCTTTGCGGTGGTAATGTCAACAAACCATTCGTCAGTAACGATGTCGGGGTATTCCTCGCCAACCTTCTTTGCGATGTTAAGGAATTTACCGTCGGTCGTCTTAATGATGTTTGCCTTGGTAATAATGGAAACCTTGCCCTTGTTGTTCTTCTGCGCATAGTCGTAAGCAAGGCGGGCAATTCTTTCGCAGCCCTCCTCGGTTGCAACAGTAAAGTCAACCGCAAGGTCGTCTGTAATGTTAACGCCGTAAGAGCCTACTGCGTAGCTGCCCTCGGTGTTCTCACGGAAAAATGTCCAGTCAATGCCTTCCTCGGGCACTTTAACGGGGCGCACGTTTGCAAAGAGGTCAAGCGCCTTTCTCATAGCAACGTTTGCGCTTTCAATGTTCGGCAGACCGTCGCCCTGATGCGGTGTTGTGGTGGGACCTTTAAGAATAACGTGGCACTGCTTTAATTCCTCAAGCACGTCGTCGGGGATTGCCTTCATACAAGCCGCGCGGTTTTCGATTGTAAGTCCGTCGATTACCTTAAATTCAACCTTGCCGCTTGCGACCTCGTCTTTAAGCATAAATTCAAGCACTCTCTGGCTTTCCTTTGTGATAATCGGGCCGATACCGTCGCCGCCGCAGATACCGATAATGATTTTGTCAAGCTTAGCATAGTCAACAAAATCCTTGTTTTCTTTAATGCTCTTTGCTCTTTCAAGCTGTCCTTCCATAAGTGAACGGAATTTTTCAACAGCCTCGTCAATGGCAGTTCTTTCGTTTTCGTTCATTATTCTTTCCTCCGGATTATTTGTTCATTTCTCTTGTGTAGTCAAGCAGACCGCCGCAAAGCAGCATATCTCTCTGCCTCTTTGAAAGGTGTGAAGCGTCAAGCTCGTATTCCTCACCCTTGGTTTTATTAACAAGAACAACCTTGCCGCCGTCTGCAATTCTTTCTCTGATTTCGGGCAGTTCAAGCTCGTCAAGCTGGTCGATTTTATCGTAATCAGCCTCGTTCTTGAAGGTAAAGGGCAGAATGCCTGCATTAACAAGGTTTGCAACGTGAATTCTTGCAAAGCTCTTGGTAATAACAGCCTTTACGCCGAGGTAAAGCGGAACAAGCGCTGCGTGTTCACGGCTTGAGCCCTGTCCGTAGTTAGCGCCGCCGATGATGAAGCCCTTGCCCTCAGCCTTAATTCTTTCGGGGAAGGTTTCGTCGCATACCGCAAAGCAGTACTGTGAAAGGTGCGGAATGTTTGAACGGTAGGGCAGGATTTTTGCGCCTGCAGGCATAATATGGTCGGTTGTGATGTTGTCCTCAACCTTTAGAATAGCCTTTGCCGCAAGGCTTTCGGGCAGAGGCTCGGTCTTCGGGAAAGGCTTGATGTTCGGACCTCTGAGCACCTCAACGTCCTTTGCCTCCTCCTCGCTTGCGGGAGGTTCAATCATATTGTCGTTAACAATGAATTCTTTCGGCATTTCAACCTTCGGAGCTTCGCCGAGCTCTCTCGGGTCGGTCAGATAACCTGTAAGCGCTGAAGCCGCCGCAACCTCGGGAGAAACAAGGTAAATACCTGCGTCCTTAGTGCCGCTTCTGCCTTCAAAGTTTCTGTTAAACGTTCTCAGCGAAACGCCGCCTGAGTTCGGGCTCTGTCCCATACCGATACACGGACCGCAGGCAGATTCAAGAATTCTTGCGCCTGCGTTAATCATATCGGAAAGAGCGCCGTTGAGCGCCAGCATATTAAGCACCTGCTTTGAGCCCGGCGCAATGCAAAGCGAAACGGTGGGGCAAACGGTTTTGCCTTTAAGGATTGCCGCTACCTTCATCATATCAACGTAGGAGGAGTTGGTGCAGGAGCCGATTGCAACCTGGTCAACCTTGATTTTGCCTATTTCGTCCGTGGTCTTAACCTTGTCTGGCATATGCGGGCAGGCAGCCATCGGAGTAAGCTCGCATAAATCAATGTCAATAACCTCGTCGTATTCAGCGTCAGCGTCGGGCAGGATTTCGGTCCAGTCGTTTTCTCTGCCCTGTGCCTTGAGGAACGCAAGCGTAATTTCATCGGAAGGGAAGATGGATGTGGTTGCGCCAAGCTCAGCGCCCATATTTGTAATGGTCGCACGCTCGGGAACGGAAAGGGTCTTAACGCCCTCGCCGCCGTATTCAATAATCTTGCCTACGCCGCCCTTAACGCTCATAATGCGCAGAACCTCAAGAATAACGTCCTTAGCGGAAACCCAGGGTTTAAGATAGCCGTGCAGGTTAATTCTCGTCATCTTAGGCATGGGAATATAGTATGTGCCGCCGCCCATGGCAACTGCAACGTCAAGTCCGCCCGCGCCCATAGCAAGCATACCGATACCGCCGCCGGTTGGCGTGTGGCTGTCGGAGCCGATAAGCGTTTTGCCCGGAATACCGAAGCGCTCAAGATGTACCTGATGGCAGATACCGTTGCCGGGGCGTGAGAAATAAATGCCGTGCTTCTTTGTTACGGTCTGAATATATCTGTGGTCGTCCGCGTTTTCAAAGCCTGTCTGAAGGGTGTTGTGGTCTATGTACGCAACGCTTCTTTCGGTCTTAACTCTGTCAACGCCCATTGCCTCAAATTCAAGGTACGCCATTGTACCCGTGGCGTCCTGTGTAAGCGTCTGGTCAATACGAAGCCCGATTTCGCTTCCAACCTTCATTTCGCCTTCAACAAGGTGAGCCTTAATCAGTTTTTGTGCAAGTGTTAAACCCATAAAATCATCAACCTTTCTTCCGCATTCTTTTACAATATTGTTAATTCTATCGCAAAAGTTATTTTAAAAATTGTCAATCTATTTTATAATAATGTTTATCTTGTGTCAATCTTTTTACATAAAATTTACTTTTTTATATTTAATACTATTTTATTGTAAACTATATATTGAATTGTTAAAATAATTATGATACAATATATAAGGCTTTTTGGGCATAATAACGCTTGTGAGGTGTTTTTATGCTTGAAGAAGAAAAAGAAAATATCGGGGACGAGGAGCAGGAAGAAGCTTCCGCCATTGAAACGGGATCAATAACCGTAAAGAAAAACGGTCATTTTATTCACTGTTTAACGATTATCGGTCAGGTTGAAGGTCATTATATCCTGCCGCGGCAAAACAAAACCACAAAGTATGAGCACGTTATTCCTCAGCTTGTCGCTATTGAGGAAAGCGAGGAAATTGAGGGCTTGCTTATAATCCTTAATACCGTCGGCGGCGATGTTGAGGCGGGGCTTGCAATTGCCGAGCTGCTTTCAACTATGGAAACGCCTACGGCTTCGCTTGTGCTTGGCGGCGGTCATTCAATCGGCGTTCCGCTTGCGGTTTCCTGTAAAAAGAGCTTTATAGTTCCAAGCGCTACTATGACGGTACACCCCGTACGCTTAAACGGTCTTGTGCTCGGCGTTCCGCAAACGCTTTCGTATTTTGAAAAAATGCAGGACAGAATTGTCCGCTTCGTTGAAAGCAATTCAAAAATTACTGCAAAGGATTTCCGTAAGCTGATGATGAAAACGGGCGAGCTTGTTATGGACGTCGGCACGGTGCTTGACGGCGAGGGCGCTGTTCAGTGCGGGCTTATTGATGAGCTCGGCGGGCTTTCGGACGCGCTTTCCTTCCTTAATTCGCAGATTGAGGAGGACGCTTAATGTTTTGGTCAATCGTCAGTGAAAACGATGTTTTCTTACCCTGTGAAGAATTAACAAACGGCATTGCTGTTACCGCAGCCCGCGCCCGTTCAAGTAATCCTTACGATTATCTGCGCGGCGGGTATTATCTTGATAACGCTGTGATGTTTGGAGGTAAAAATATTGTCAATTTTAACTGCCGTTTTTCAGGCTATAGGTCAGGCACTGACCTTCATTTTTCCGATTTCGGAAAGCGGCCATTCCGCAATATTTCATGATTTTGCAGGCAGATATTCTGCCGCCTGCTCCGAATTAACGGGGCTTGTACATATCGGTATTGCGCTCGGAATAATCGTTGCCTTTTATAAGGTTTTCCTTAGGCTGATTTTGGAATTTGTTTCAACCTGGACAGATATTTTTCAAAAGAAATTTAATCTGCGTGAGGCAAAAAATTCGCGCAAGTTTATGCTTCTTACTTTCATACCGTATGTGTTTATGCTCGCTTACTTAATCCCTGCGGGCAGTAAGGGCAATATTTATCAGCTTCTTCATTCCTATTCCTATGACGGCAATCTGCTTTCCGAGGGTGCTTGCTTTCTTGTTACGGGCGCAGTTATGTTTGTTGCTTCCTACGTTCTCGGCAAGGACGAAAAGGGCAAGCAGTTAAACGTAGTAAATGCGCTGCTTATTTCACTGTGCCTGTTTTTTGCAATTCCCATCTCAGGCTTGTCCGCCTGTGCGGCAATCCTTTTTGTAGGAATAATCTTGAAGGTTAATAAAAAAATCGCTTTCAGGTATTTTGTAAGCATCAGCGCACCCGTTTTGATAGTTACGGGTATAATCCAGATTGCAACCTGCGTAACCTATGTTCCTATTATTGAGGGCGTTATAGCGGTTGTGCTTTCGGGCGTTGTGGCGTTTTTCGCTTCAAGGTTCCTGCTTTCATTTGTAAAGGATAATAAGGCAGTTTATTTTTCATATTACGATTTTGCAATCGGCTTTATTACACTTGTAATAGGCATTGTGCAGATTATCGCAAAATAAGAACTATAAAACAAAGAGGTTTATATGGCTAACAGTAAATCAAATTCTAAAGGCAAAACCGCATCTAAGCAGAGCGCTAAAAAAGCGCCCGAGGCTCAGTACGGAATAAGCGCGGAGACAAACAGGGTTATCGGCATAGTGCTTTTTGCCCTTTCGTTAATCGCCTTCTTTGTCGGCGTAATAAAGGGCGAGGGCGTCTGGCTTGCAGTGCATAATGTATATGTCGGGCTTTTCGGAATGTTTGCCGCGTGGATTTTCCCGATTTTAACAATCGTAATAACCGTGCTCTATTCGCTTAAAGAGCAGGAACCCTCAAAATTCATAATTAAAAGCGTTGAAAGTGTTGTTATGGTATTATTGCTCTCAACCTTCATTTTCGTTGTTCAGAACCCGTCAGGCACGGTGTTTAAGGATTCCGTTGTTGACGCTTATAATAACGCTTCGGTTGAGTTTAACGGCGGCTTTTTCGGCGCAGTGTTCGGCTGGCTGCTGTTAACCTTCGGCAAAGCGCCTGCGGTAATAGTAAATATTGTTTTAATTTTCGTTGACTTTATGCTGATGACAGGTATTACTATTATTCAGTTTCTCAACGGCGCGGCTAAGCCTGCCAAGGTTACATACGAAAAGGCAAAGCCCGTTATTGAGGAAAAGCGCGAGCAGCGCAGAATGAGCAGGGAGGCTATTGACATTCCGCTTGACCCCGTCGGTCCTGACGATGAGCAGAAGAAAAAGCCGAGAAGAAAAAAGGCGGATTCCGAGCTTGACGTTGTCGTTGATAATAACGAACAGACAACTGCCGTTCCGCAGAGCATTATTGATGAAATCAACGCCGCTACCGCGCGCAACAGAGCGCAGCGTGAAAAGGCAAAAACCATTGATGAAATTGTAAGCAACGCTACTGATGAAAAGCCTGAGGAAAAGAAGACGGAGGAAAGCTTTACCGTCTCCGATGAGCAGATGCAGGCAACGGTTGAGGAATATCATCTTCCTCCGATTTCAATTCTCAAGCAGGGCAAACAGGCTGCGTCTAACGATGTCAGCGGCGAGCTCAAGGCGAATGCCGAGCAGCTTATTGACACGCTCCATTCTTTCAAGGTTGACGCCACTATTACGGATATCAGCCGCGGCCCGACCGTAACACGTTACGAGCTTAAACCCGCAGTCGGCACGAGAGTATCAAAAATCACTAATCTTGTTGACGATATTGCCCTTAATCTTGCCGCAACCAACGTACGTATTGAAGCGCCGATTCCAGGCAAGGCGGCAGTCGGAATTGAGGTTCCGAACTCGGTTAAGAGCGGTGTGTCTATGCGCGAGCTTATTGATACTCCCGAATTCAGCAGGCAGAAATCCCTGCTTTCCGCAGGTATCGGTAAGGATATCGCAGGCAGTTGTATTTACTGCGACGTTGCTAAAATGCCCCATCTTCTTATCGCGGGCACTACGGGCTCGGGTAAATCCGTATGTATGAATTCAATCATCGTTTCAATTCTTTACAGAGCTAAACCCGATGAGGTTAAGTTTTTGATGATTGACCCGAAAAAAGTTGAGTTTTCAAAGTATGAGGGTATTCCTCATTTACTTGTTCCCGTTGTAACCGACGCCAAAAAAGCTTCAGGCGCGCTCGGCTGGGCGGTTTCCGAAATGCTTCAGCGTTATAATAAGTTTTCCGAAACAGGCGTGCGCGATATCGGCGGTTATAATAAATATGTTGAAAAGCATAAGGATATGGAGCGTATGCCGCAGGTCTGCATCTTTATTGACGAGCTTGCGGATTTGATGATGGCTGCGCCAAAAGAGGTTGAGGACTCTATCTGCCGTCTTGCTCAGATGGCTCGTGCGGCGGGTATGCACCTTGTTATCGCAACCCAAAGACCTTCGGTTGACGTTATTACGGGTCTTATTAAGGCTAACATTTCGTCCCGAATTGCGCTTACGGTAAAGTCCCAGATTGACTCCAGAACTATTATAGATTCGGGCGGCGCGGAAAAGCTGCTCGGTCAGGGCGATATGCTCTATGCGCCAATCGGCGCAAGCAAGCCTGTTCGTGTTCAGGGCTGCTATATCTCCGATGAGGAGGTTGAGGAGCTTTGTGAGTATATCAAGGGCGAAAGCGAATCCACTTACGATTTGAACATTCAAAAGGAAATTGAAGCAAAAGCCGTACAGGATAAGAAATCAGGTCCGTTTGATGATGACGACGAGGGCGGCAATAATTACGACCCGATGTTTGAAAAAGCAGCAGAGGTTGTTATTGAAACGGGTACGGCTTCAACCTCCTTCCTTCAAAGAAAGCTTTCCGTCGGCTATTCAAGAGGCGCGAAAATTATTGATCAGCTTCAGGAATACGGCGTAATCGGACCGCCTGAGGGCAGCAAGCCCCGTCAGGTGCTTATGAATATGCAGCAGTTCCTTGAAAAAAGAGCTTATGAAAACGGCGATTTTACCGCCGAAAATTCAGAGCAGATGGCTATTGACGACCCTGTTTTCGGCGAGGACATTATTGATAATCAGGATTATGACGAGAACAAGGTATTTTAATTAAAGGAAAAATTATGGAAAGAGCAGCAGGAAACAGTGATAAACGGCAAACGGAAATTCTTATCGGAATTGCCCTTTTGGTTCTTGCGGCTCTTTTTGCGTGCTATGCGCTGCTTCAGCCAAAGGTCGGCAACGGAAAGGTGGAGAATATTACTTCTTCCGCTGCCGCTCCGAGCTTTAATTCCGAGGGCGAAACGGTGGAGCTTGAGCAACAGTCGGAACAGGAAATATCAGCCGCTTTTCCGCTTAATCTCAACACCTGTACCGCCGAGGAACTTGTACTGATTGACGGTATAGGCGAGTCAAGGGCTAATGCAATCCTTGCATACCGCGATTATCTCGGCGGCTACACAAGCGTTGAGCAAATAATGAATATCAGCGGCTTCGGCGAGTCTTTGTACGAACAGATTGCGCCTTATTTAACAGTATGAAACAGTTAACGGTTAGGGATAAAATCGGCAGCATTATTTTTACAAACCGCTGTGCAATCTGCGGCGAGGTTGTGGAGTTTGACGCCGATTTGTGTGAGGAATGCGCGCTTGCAGAGCATATCGAGCAGCCTGTCTGCCTCAGGTGCGGCGCTAATAAAAAGGAATGTTTTTGTAAAAAGCATAAGCGTACGCCCGAATATAAAGCGGTTTGCGCACCGTATTATTATGAAGGCTCAATCGAACGCGCGGTTAAGAATTTCAAAGGGCAGGGAATTCCCGCGCTTGCAAAAGCGCAGGCGCTTGAAATTGCTAAATCCGTAAGGGAAAACTATAAAAACGTTTTGTTCGATTACGTTACCTTTGTTCCTATGCTTCCCGCGGGCGAAAGGCGCAGGGGCTTTAATCAGGCAGAGCTGCTTGCAAAAGAAGTGGCGGAGCTTTTGTGCCTGCCCTGTAAAGCGTCTGTTTATAAAAAGCGTAAAACTAAACCGCAGAAAAGTCGGGCGGGCGCGGACAGGTTTGTTAATATGTACAATGCCTTTGCTCCAATTAAAAATGCCGAAATCGACGGCAAAACCATTCTTTTGATAGACGATTTGAAAACAACGGGCTCAACGCTTTCTTCTGTTGCGCTCACTCTTAACGCGTATGGCGCAAAGGCGGTCTGGTGCGCCACCTTCGCAATTGCAAAATAACCCTTGAATTCTTCATTTATTAATGCTAAAATACTATTCAATAAGCACCTGAAGAGTCCCGCGTGTTGTAAAAGTTTATAATGCACCTGTGGCGGAATTGGCAGCATCGCAGCCGAAGCGCTGCCGGTGGCAGATGAAGCGAGGCTGGGATGGCGCAGCGGTCAAAATTCATAGCGAAAGCGATTATGAATTTTGGGAACCGCAAGAGTTTCGCGAGGCGTACAATTTAATATGCACCTGTGGCGGAATTGGCAGACGCGTTAGATTTAGGATCTAATATCAGCCGATGTGCAGGTTCAAGTCCTGTCAGGTGAACAAAAAAAAAGAGATACCCTTGTGGTATCTCTTCTTTATTAAAGCAGACAGGACTTGAAACGACCTCCAAGAGCGCTGCAAAAAGCGGCGCGATTGGGAGAACAGTCCGGTGGACTGTTCGATAGCCGGAGAAGAAAGTCCTGTCAGGTGCACCAAAACAAAGAGATACCCTTGCGGTATCTCTGCTTTTTTATAAAACGTTAATTACCGTTGCTAAAACTGAGTTAATATGATAAAATCAAATTAGATAATTATGTTATCTAATCTATTTTAAGGGGTGTATGTATGAAAAAAATAAGTAAAATTCTGGCAATTGTGCTTGCTCTTGTTCTGGTGTTCAGCTTTGCCGCTTGCGGCAAAAAGGCTGAAACTCCTTCTCCTGCGGCAGATGATTCACTGGTTGAAGGGCTCACTAAAGCAGAGTATGACAGCATGACTGCCGAACAGCTTCTTAAAAAGGGAGTAAAAGACGTTAACAATGTTTCGGCTGATGAGTATTACTGGCTGATTTCAACCTATGCTTACGTTGATATTGTTGACGATGAGGACGACGCATATTATATGGGTCTTGCCGACAATATTACCGATGAAGCGATTAACTCTATCGAGTATGAAGCAGAGCCTGCGCTTAGCGAATATATTGGCAGAACTCTTGAAAGCAAATCTCCTCAGGTACGCGGCTACGGTGTTTCTCAGATTGATTCTCTGTTCGGCGTTTCGGACAGCAATCTTGACCTTGCAAAGAATCTTATTAATACCGAAACTGATAACTACGTTCTTTACTGCGCAATGAAAGCGCTCAGCAACGAGCTTGCTTCCGATCCTGCTATTGCTGAATTTGCATTCAAGATGGCAGACGCTGATTATTTCAAGCTCAGAGTTCAGGCGGCTTGCGCGTTCGGCAATTCCTGGTCAAAGGGTGTTGACGGCGTTGTTGACAAAATTATTGCTATGATGAATGATGAAAATCAGGACGTTAGGTCCGCAGCCTGCAGAAATTGCGGCGACCTTGAGGACGAGGCTGTTATCGACCCGCTTGTTTCAATCCTTAATAATGATGCTGAATATGAGCTTCACGGCGATTGTATTGAAGCGCTTGTTGACCTTTGGTATGATTATCCGTTCTATGAGTGCACAAGCGAAAAGGCTTATAAAGCAACAATGGATTATCTCCGCAAAACTCCAAGGTCAGAGAACGTTCCTTACTGGACCTCTGTAGGCAGCTTCAAGGTGAAGGCTGAGGATGATTACGACGAGTGGAGAGCCAAGGCAACGTATTTCAATCCCGATGAGGTTTATGAGGTAATGGTTGACATTATCAAGGACGGAAACGCTAACTGGCTCGGAAGGTCTTCCGCTATTGATGAGGTTAAGGCTCATTGCTCTGCAGAGCAGTTTGCAAGCCTTAAACCTATTATTGACGGGCTTACCGATTCCGACGCAAGCCTTCTTCAGTCCTCTTATGAAAGCGCTGCAAGCGAATAATTGATTATTAATATAAAATAGCCAAGGGTTTTTAACCCTTGGCTATTTTTTGTTTGCTTTTAAACTCTCATATGTTATAATATTATCAATAATATTTCTGCGGAGGGCAGTATGGAGTTATATACCGAATGGCGTCTTTTGGGCGATGAATATGCGGGCAGCTTTGCTAACGGCAGCACCCTTGCAGGCGGCGAGTCTGTGCAAAATATGAAAGTTAAATCGCAGGACGCGGATTGTACCGTGTTTGAAGGCGCAAACGGCCATACCGTTAAGTCTTATCATAAGCAAAAGGGTAATGTGGTTGAATGTAAATCCGTGTTTGAAAACACTACCGATAAGCCTGCCGAGCTTGAATTGCTTTCAAGCTTTGCCGTTAAGGGAATTAAGGCAGACCGTATTCACAGAGCCGCGTCGTTCTGGAGCGCCGAGGGCAAGCTTGTTTCGCAGGATTTGACGGAGCTTGATATGGAAAGAGCGTGGGCAAAGCACGGCTTGAGGATTGAAAAGTTCGGTCAGCTCGGTTCAATGCCTGTAAAAAAATGGTTTCCTTTCCTTGTGCTTGAGGACAGTGAGAACGGCGATTTTCTCGGCGTTCAGCTCTATTGCGGTTCAAGCTGGCAGATTGAGATTTTCAGAAAAGATGATTTTGTTAATATTCAGGGCGGAATTGCGGACCGCGATTTCGGGCAGTGGACTAAAACCGTAACCCCTGCAGAGAGCTTTGAAACGCCGCGTGCTGTAATAGCCACGGGCAAAAGTCTTGCAGAGGTGTGCGATAAGCTTGTTAAGGCGCAAAAGCCGCGAATTGCAAAGCCTGACGCGGATATGCCCGTAATATTTAACGAGTATTGCACCACCTGGGGAAATCCCACGCTTGAAAATATACGAAAAACCGCTCAAAAGCTGCAGGGTACGGGCGTTCGTTATCTTGTTATTGACAGCGGTTGGTATAAGACCGAAACCTGTACTGACTGGTTCAGCGGAGCGGGGGACTGGGTTCCGAGCGCTAAGCTGTTCCCGAACGGTATTAAAGAGGTTGCCGACGTTATCCGTTCCTACGGCTTAATACCGGGGCTCTGGTATGAATTTGAAACCTGCGGCGCGGCTTCGGCATTGTATAAGAATACCGACGTCTTACTTTCACGCAGCGGATATCCCGTTACCGCGGGCGGCAGACGATTTCTTGATATGCGTCAGCCTTGGGTTTGGAATTATCTTGATGAAAAGGTGCTGAGCTTACTTAAAAATTCAGGCTTTGGCTACATAAAAATTGATTATAATGAAACTATCGGCGCGGGTGTTGACTGCGCTGAAAGCTTCGGCGAGGGACTGCGCCAAACTGTTGAAGGCACGCAAAAATATTTTGCTCATCTTGCCAACGAAATGCCCGAGCTTGTAATTGAAAACTGTTCGAGCGGCGGGCACAGGCTTGAGCCTTCCTTTATGGAGCTGGCTTCAATGGCAAGCTTTTCCGACGCGCACGAGTGCAATTCAATTCCGCTGATTGCCGCAAATCTGCATAGGCTCATTAAACCCGAGCAAAGTCAGATTTGGGCGGTTATCAGGGCGAATGCTGACGAGCACAGAATTAATTATTTGCTTGCGGCGTCCTGCCTCGGCAGGCTTTGCCTTTCGGGCGAAATCTTTGATTTAACCGACGGACAGTGGGCGCTTGTTCAAAACGGAATCGAGTTTTACGGTAAAATCAAACATATAATCAGGGACGGCTTTACGTCCGTTATTGAAACCGACGTAAAGGACTATTACAGACCGCAGGGCTATCAGATTGTTATGCGTGAGCTTGATAACGAAGCCCTTTTGATTGTTCATACTTTTGAAAACGGAGCAAATCCGCCTGTTGAAAAGTTTATTGACGGCTGGAGCGTTTCGGAAAAATTCGGCTCAGACCCCGACGGCGATTTCAGGGGCTGCGTTTATCATTTGAAAAAATAATTGTTACTTATCACGGTAAGGGGGTGAGGCTTTGAAAAAAATTGCAGTCGGAATTCTTGCGCACGTTGACTCGGGAAAAACTACGCTTTCCGAGGCGATGTTATATACCGCGGGCGCTATCGGCAAACTCGGCAGGGTTGACCACCGCAATTCCTTTTTAGACACCTTTTCCCTTGAACGTGAAAGGGGAATTACCATTTTTTCAAAGCAGGCGGTTATGCGGTACGCTGACGCGGAATTCACCCTTCTTGATACTCCGGGGCATGTGGATTTTTCTGCGGAAACCGAGCGTACGCTTCAGGTGCTTGATTACGCAATCCTCGTTATTAGCGGAACGGACGGCGTTCAAAGCCATACCCTTACGCTCTGGAAGCTGCTAAAAAAATATAACGTGCCCGTATTTGTATTTGTAAATAAAACCGATTTGGCGGGCGTTGATGAAGGCGCGGTTTTAAACCAACTTAAAACCCGCCTTTCTGACAATTGCGTTGATTTCAGCAGACGCAGCGGCGCTGATTTTTATGAAAGAATTGCCGTCTGCGACGAGGCTCTGCTTAACAGCTATTATGAAGCCGAATTCCTCTCGGAGACGGACATAATTACTGCAATTGCTCAAAGGAAGCTTTTTCCGTGCTTTTTCGGCTCGGCGCTGAAGCTTGACGGCGTTGAGGATTTTCTTCACTGCCTTTGCGGCTATACGCGAATGCCCGAGTATCACGCCGATTTTGGCGCAAAGGTCTTTAAAATTTCCGAGGATAATCAGGGCAATCGCCTTACACATCTTAAAATAACGGGCGGCAGGCTGAGCGTTAAAGAGGTTTTAAAATCCGATAAAAACGTTAATAACGAAAAGGTAAATCAAATCCGAATTTATTCGGGGGAGCGCTTTACCACTGTTGATGAAGCCCTCGCAGGTACGGTCTGCGCGGTTACGGGCATAACCTTTGCCCATTCTGGCGACGGGCTCGGGGTTGAAAAAAACTCCGCGCTGCCCGTTTTAGAGCCAGTACTTAATTACAGGCTTGAATTGCCAGACGGCTGCGACGTTCATACCGCTTTGCAAAAAATGAAAATCCTTGAAAATGAGGACCCGCAGCTTCGCGTAATATGGAATGAACGCCTCGGCGAAATTCAGGTCCAGCTTATGGGCGAAATTCAGCTTCAGGTTTTGCAGTCCGTAATAAAACAGCGCTTTGGGCTTGACGTAGGCTTCGGCAGGGGCAGTATTATCTATAAGGAAACTATTGCGGATACTGTTGAGGGCGTAGGGCATTTTGAACCCTTACGCCATTACGCAGAGGTGCATTTGATTTTAAAGCCCGCTAAAAGAAACAGCGGCTTTACCTTTAAAACCGAGTGTAGCGAGGATTTGCTTGATAAAAACTGGCAGAGGCTCATTATCACTCATCTTTACGAAAAAACGCATATCGGCGTGCTGACAGGCTCTCCTATTACGGATATGGAAATAATTCTTGCCTCGGGCAAGGCGCACGCCAAGCATACGGAGGGCGGCGATTTCAGGCAGGCAACC
The DNA here is from genome assembly GCA_902797915.1 of Oscillospiraceae bacterium. GTDB lineage: Bacteria > Bacillota > Clostridia > Oscillospirales > Acutalibacteraceae > Eubacterium_R. The sequence goes on along the minus strand of CADBUK010000100.1, from coordinate 78 downwards.
TACCGCGCCGTAAGGCAGGGGCTTCGCTCTGCAAAATCGGTGCTGCTTGAACCCGTTTATGATTACACGCTTGAGGTT
>CADBUK010000099.1 GCA_902797915.1 Oscillospiraceae bacterium | reverse complement strand
GCTACGAGCAGACGGTTATGTTCGGCGCTGACGGTAACTTCGGCGGACTCAAGTATTACTTTATGAGCCACGGCAATACAACCGTATTTGACCTTGGTTATGCAAGAAGAAACGGACTTGTTCCCGAGGATTACAAGGTTTGGTGGGGCTTTGAGGACGACAAGCTGTACGAATTTGCCAAGGATGAGCTTACAAGAATGTATGAGACCGGCAAGCCGTTCAACTTTATGATGGAAACAGCGGACACTCATCGTCCCGGCGGATACCTCAGCGACGACGCGCCGACACCTTACGAAAGCCACTACGCAAACGCTGTTGCATACAGCACGGCTCAGGCGGTTAAATTTATCCGCTGGATTCAGGAGCAGCCGTTCTATGAGAACACGACAATCGTTATTATCGGCGACCATCTGAGTATGGAGACGGATTTCTTTGAGGATTACGGCTTTACCGATGATTACGACAGAACTCAGTTTAACCTTATTCTTAACCCCGCTCCGAACGTTGACGTTTCAAACGAAAAGGTTTTCCATAACCGTTTGTGGAGCAATATGGATTACTTCCCGACAATTCTTGCCGCTATGGGCGTTGAGATTAAGGGCGAGCGCCTTGGCATAGGAACAAACCTGTTCTCAGGCAAGGACACTCTGATTGAGAAATACGGCTTTGACACGCTTAACAAAAACCTTCAGATGAAGAGCGAGCTTTACGCAACCGAAATTCTGATGGACCCGACGGCGTATGACAACGCAGAGCCTTATACGCTTGAATCAACTACGTTAAAAACAAGCAACTAAATAAAAAACGCTGTTCAATTCTGAACAGCGTTTTCTTTTTCGGTTTTATTGAACTGTACGTTTATTATGAATATTCCGAATGAAACAAGCAGAAGCGCGGCGAGGTTTTTAAACGCGAACGCCTCGGCAAATTCGCCTAAAATCAGCGCCGAAAGCAGTACGCCGAAAACGGGGTTCAAGAAGCCGAATACCGCTACGCGCGACACGGGATTATACTTGAGCAGCACGCTCCAGATTGTATATGCCGCCGCGGAAAGAAAGCCGAGATACACAAGAAGCAGCAACGCCCCGACGGATACGTTAAGGCTTATTCTGCCGCCGATTGCAAAGGCAAACAGGCTCATCGCGGCGCCGCCGAAAAGGAACTGCCAACCCGAAAGCATAACAGGGCTTTCAGTTGCGGAAAAGCGCTTGATAAGCACGCTTGAAATTGCAGAGCAAAGGGTTGAAAGGATTATCATACCCTCGCCCGTAAGCGAAAAGCCCGCAAGCCCTCCGCTGCCGCTGTTGACTGCAAGCACGCCGCCGAAGCCCGCAAGCGTGCCGAGAAGTTTAAGAAATGTAAAGCGCTCCATACGCATAATCAGCGAAGAGATTATCAGCGAAAAAAACACGCCGAGGGAAACGAGTATGCTTGATTTAACTCCGCTTGTGCGCGCAAGTCCGATGTAAAAGGCTATATACTGCAGCACCGTCTGGAACAGAGCGACAATCAGCGTATGCCCCCATTCCCTTTTGCCCTTCGGCACAATCGGCTTTTTTTCGGTTATACAGGCAAAGGCGATTACAAGCGTCCCTGCAAGCGTGAAGCGCAGCCCCGCAAACAGTATTTGCGAAGCGCTGTCATCAGCCGCAATTCCGAAAAGCCGATAGCCCGTTTTTACCGCGGGAAACGCAGAGCCCCAGAGCAGACAGGAAAACGCGGCGAGCGGGATTAAGCAATATAATTTGGTAAGTTTTGATTCTTCTTTTTTCATAAGCAAAAAATCGGGCGGATATTAAATCCGCCCATAATTATTTAATTAATCTGCATTTGCAAGCCATTCGTATTCGGGGATGTAAATGCGGGTTTTATCCCACGGGTCGCCGTCAAGATGACGGATGAGCCACACATAATACATCTCATAACCCGGTGCGGTAACCTGCTGATGCGCGTTGCCGCCCCTTATGCAAAGGCAGGTGCCGTTTTCGGTCTTATAAGGGGTATCGCCCTCAAAGCCTGCTCCGAAGCCTTCGGGATGGTCAAACTGATAATAATACAGCTCGGGCTGCGGATGATGATGAGGCGGGTATGACGACCATTTGCCCGGCTGGTTGAAAACCTCGCCCATAACCATATTTGAATACGGCGCATTGTCAAGGTCAAACATTGTGGAAACAATTCTGTGTCCCGTGCCGCCCCACTGACCCTTTCCGAATTCCTGATAAAGACAGTTTTCGGGGTTATAGAAAACGGGCTGCCAGGTTTTGTCGTTATCCGTCTGCTGAACAAGCACCTCGCTGTCCTCAAGCGCGGTAACCGCCGCCTTTACGCCCTTCGGGAAATGAACGGCATAGGGCGTTTTTTTGAACGGATTTTCTCTTTCGCAGGTTTCGTTAATGCTTTCGCCAACGGCAAAATTAACCTTGCCTGAAAGCAGGAGAATTGCGCACTCATTAGCCTCCTCAAAAATACTGAGCGTTTCGCCCTTAACGAGCTTCTTAACATAAATATCCATCAGCATTTCGGGATTTACGCCGTTCATTTCGCACAGCACCTTTTTGCCGTTTTCATCATAATCGGGTTTAAATAGCATTT
>CADBUK010000098.1 GCA_902797915.1 Oscillospiraceae bacterium | reverse complement strand
TTCTTTATTATATGTATGAGTGTTCAACGTTTATTTCGGGTATTACTTCGGGGTGCTTGATTTTAAGCATTGCGGTTATATCCGCTTCAATGCGGCGCATATCATCATTATCAAACGGAACGGATAAATCAAAGCTGAGGCGCTTTTTGCCGTCAACATTATCAATCCGCAAATCGTGGAACGAAAAGGCGGAGTTGTATTCGTTAATAACGTCAAGCACTGCCTTGCGGTACTTTTCAGTTTCGCCGTCAAAAACGTCAACGGGGTCAATGTGAATACAGATTATAACGCCGAGCTCGCTGAGGATTTCCCTTTCCGCGTCGTCAATAGCGTTGTGGATTGTAAAAATATCCGAAGCGGCGTCCACCTCCGCGTCTGCGGAAGCGATTATTTTATTTGCGCCGTAATTATGAATAATCAAATCGTGCACGCCGAGAACGATGTCGCTTTTACAGATGATTTCCTCAATTTTATCCGTTATTTCCTTTGACGGCGGCTCGCCGATAAGCGGAGAAATGCCGCCCTTCAAAACGCCTATGCCCGACCAGAAAATGAACACGGAAACCGCCAGACCGAAGATGCCGTCCGCCCTTGTGAAGCCGACTGCGTGCGCCAACACCATTGAGAACATCGTGGCGGAGGTTGCAACGCAGTCGTTAAGACTGTCCTGCATAACGCCCTTTAAATTAATATTATCGGTCTGCTTATAAAGCCTGTAATTGAAGTAAGCCATCCACAGCTTAACCAAAATCGTGCCGCCGAGCACGAGCATATACACAAGGCTGAACTTGATTTCGGCGGGATGAAGGATTTTTTCAACCGAGGTTTTTGCAAGCTCAAAGCTTACAACAAAAATTGAAACCGCAATAATCAGCGCGGAAACGTATTCCACCCTGCCGTGCCCGAAGGGGTGCTCCTTATCGTCAGGCTTATCGGAAAGCTTTGCGCTGAGCAGGGTTACGATATTTGTTGCGCAGTCGGAAAGATTGTTAACCGCGTCCGCCGTTACGGAAACCGAGCCCGCAAGAGTGCCGACGATAAACTTAGCCGTGCAGAGCAGCAGATTGCAGATTATGCAGACTATGCCGCTGAGCGCCGTAAGGGCGCCCCTGCGCTGCTCGGGCATTGCCTTTCCCGCCGCATATTTAATTAAAAGCGATGTCAACCAAATCACCTTTTTTCATCAGAAAATAAACCTGCCGAGAACGTAAACCGCGCCTGCGGCAAGCCACGCAATAACGCACTGCAGGGCAATCATTATTGCCGCCCACCTTGCGCCGAGTTCCCTTTTAACCGCCGCAATTGTTGCCACGCAGGGAGTGTAAAGCAGGCAGAAAACAAGCAGCGAAGCGGCTGAACGGGCGGTAAGCACCGTGCTGATTGCCGCCGTGCCGCCGAACAGTACGGAAAGGGTTGAAACCACGCTTTCCTTTGCCATAAAGCCCGTAATAAGAGAGGTTGTAATGCGCCAGTCCGCAAAGCCGAGCGGCGCAAAAAGCGGAGTAATCCACCCCGCGATAACCGCAAGCATACTGTCCTTAGAGCCTTCCGCCATTTCAAGATGGAAATTAAAGGTTCTTAAAAACCATATTACAATTGAAGCAATAAAAATAACCGTAAACGCCCTTGTTAAAAAGTCCTTTGACTTTTCCCAGAGCAGACGCATAATGTTTTTAGCGCTCGGCATACGGTAATTAGGCAGTTCCATTACAAACGGCACCGCCTCGCCCTTAAAGGTTGTACCCTTAGTTACAAGCGCCATAACAATTGCCGCCGCAACGCCGAGCAGGTAAAGAAGCACCATTACAAGCGCTGAATATTTAGGGAAAAACGCGGCTGAAAACAGCGCGTAAATAGGCAGCTTCGCCGAGCAGCTCATAAACGGAATGAGCATAATCGTCATTCGCCTGTCCCTTGCCGACGGAAGCGTGCGGCAGGACATTACGCCCGGCACCGAGCAGCCGAAGCCGATTAACAGCGGAACAATACTTCTGCCCGAAAGTCCGAACTTGCGCAGCAGCTTATCCATAATAAAGGCAACCCTTGCCATATATCCCGTGTCCTCAAGTAATGAAAGGAAGAAAAACAGGGTTACGATAATGGGCAGGAATACAACGACGCTGCCTACGCCCGTAATAATACCATCCGTTATCAGCGAATGAACAACCTCGTTTGTGTGCCACGCGGTCAGCCCCGTATCAACGGCGGCGGTCAGCAGCTCAACGCCCTTTTCAAAAAGCTCCTGCAAATACTTGCCGATAACGCCGAAGGTAAGCCAGAAAACAAGCCCCATAATTATTGCAAAGGACGGAATTGCGGTCCATTTGCCCGTAAGAACGCTGTCAATTTTGCGGCTCCTTACACGCTCCTTGCTTTCCCTTGGTTTAATAACGCACGCCTTAACAAGCCTTGTTATAAACGAAAAACGCATATCCGCAATTGCGGCGGCGCGGTCAAGCCCGCGCTCCTGCTCCATCTGAACAATAATATGCTCAACAAATTCCGCCTCGTTTTCATCAAGCTCAAGCGCGTTCATAATACGCTCGTCGCCCTCAACAAGCTTCGTTGCGGCAAACCTGACGGGAATACCCGCGGCGCGCGCGTGGTCTTCAATAAGGTGCATAATGCCGTGCAGGCAGCGATGTACTGCGCCGCCGCATTCGCTTTCGTCGCAAAAGTCCGTACGGCGCGGCTTTTCCTGATATTTTGCAATATGTACCGCGTGGCTGATAAGCTCCTCCACGCCCTCGTTTTTTGAAGCGGAAATCGGCACGACGGGAATACCGAGCGCGTCCTCCATTTCATTAATAAGTATGGAGCCGCCGTTGCCCCTGACCTCGTCCATCATATTGAGCGCAAGCACCATCGGCGTTTCAAGCTCCATAAGCTGCATTGTGAGGTAAAGGTTTCTTTCAATTGACGTTGCGTCAACAATATTGATAATACCCGTAGGCTTTTCGTTAAGAATGTACTGACGGGAAACGATTTCCTCGCTCGTATAAGGGGAAAGCGAGTAAATACCCGGCAAATCAACAACCTCTGTGTTGGGGTTGTTTTTAATCTGACCGCTTTTCCTGTCCACCGTTACGCCGGGGAAATTGCCGACGTGCTGGTTTGAGCCCGTAAGCTGATTAAAAAGCGTGGTTTTGCCGCAGTTCTGATTACCCGCGAGCGCAAAGGAAAGCACTTTGTCGGCAGGAAGCGGGTTTTCCTCGCTCTTTAAATGATACCTGCCGCCCTCGCCGAGTCCCGGATGCTCCTTGGGGTTACGGCGCTGCTGCCGCTCCTCTTTAAGCTCGGGCGAGGTTTTGCTGACGGTTATTTTACCCGCGTCGGCAAGACCGAGAGTAAGCTCGTAGCCGTGAATTCTGAACTCAATCGGGTCGCCCATAGGCGCAAACTTTACAAGCGTTATCTGCGCGCCCGGGATTACGCCCATATCCAGAAAGTGCTGCCTTAAAGCGCCCTCGCCCTCAACCTTTTCAATTATTCCCGTTTCATTAATTTCCAGTTCGTTTAATTTCATTTTATTTAACCGTAACATATATAATATTTATATTTGAGCTTTGGCGGAAATATCAGTTATTTTCCAAATCGCGCCAGTCCTTTTTAGAATAAGGGTTTTTATTTTCGGGCGGCTTGGGCGCCGCGCCTGCTCCCCAGCGGGCAAACACCAAAACGCAGTAGCGGATTATACCTGCAAGCAGCCACGCGGCAAGCGTTGCAAAAAACCACCACCACGAAAGCCCGATAACGAAATGCAGAATAAGCGTAAGCCACATCGGCACGGAACAAATCCACGAATAAGTTCTGAAAAACAGGCAAAAAAGCAGTCCCATTAAAAAGCCTGCGGGGTCGCGCCTGGTTGTGTATTTATTTTCGCTTTTCATTTTCATCAACCCAAAATTCATTTTTTACTATTTTAACATTAACCGCAAAAATAATCAATATCCCGCAGGATTTGACAGCAATATATTTTCAGTTGAACTTTGACAAAAAAATAACAATAAGCCGTCAAATCTCTGTTAAAAAATATAGTTGATTTTACGGTAATGATATCTTATAATAATACTGTCTATAAGTATTTAGAAATTATATTTCTTAAGGAGAGGTTTTAAAAATGGATGCTTTAAACAAAAAAACCGTTGAGGATATTGACGTAGCAGGCAAAAAAGTTCTTGTTCGCTGCGATTTCAATGTTCCGCTTTTTGAAGGTACTATCACAAACGATAAGAGAATTGTTGCCGCTTTGCCGACAATTAAATATCTTATGGAGCAGGGCGCAAAGGTTATTCTTTGCTCTCATCTCGGCAGACCCAATGGCGAATACAACCCCGAGTTCAGCCTTGCACCCGTTGCCGAAAGACTTACCGAGTATCTCGGCGTTGAGGTTAAGCTTGCAGAGGATGAAACCGTTGTAGGCGATAACGCAAAAGCAATGGCTGCCGCTCTTCAGGACGGCGAGGTTATGCTGCTTGAAAACGTTCGTTTCAGAAAAGAAGAAACGAAGAACGAGCCGGGCTTCTCAAGAGCGCTTGCTTCTCTTGCAGACGTTTTTGTTAACGACGCTTTCGGTACCGCTCACAGAGCTCACTGCTCAACCACAGGCGTTGCGGATTTCCTGCCCGCAGTTTGCGGTTTCCTTATTCAGAAAGAAATTACCTTTATGGGCGGCGCGCTTGCTAACCCGAAGAGACCGCTTGTTGCCATTCTCGGCGGCGCAAAGGTTTCAGACAAAATCGGCGTTATCACAAACCTGCTTGATAAGTGCGACACTCTGATTATCGGCGGCGGTATGGCTTATACCTTTATGAAGGCTCTCGGCCATTCAATCGGCGATTCACTGCTTGAGGCTGAGCAGGTTGAAAACGCAGGCCAGATGATGAAGGACGCAGAGGCTAAGGGCGTTAAATTCCTTATCCCCGTTGATAACAAGGTTGGCAGGGAATATAAGGAAGACACTGAAGCTATGGTAGTTAACAGCGACGAGATTCCGGACGGCTGGATGGGCCTTGACATCGGCCCCGAAAGCCAGAAGCTGTTTGCAGACGCTATCAAGGGCGCAGGCACAGTTATCTGGAACGGTCCTATGGGCGTTTCGGAGTGGAAAGAGTTTGAAGCAGGCACAGTTGCAGTTGCTAACGCAGTTGCAGAAAGCGGCTCAATCTCAATCATCGGCGGCGGCGACAGCGCAGCAGCAGTCAATCAGCTGGGAT
>CADBUK010000097.1 GCA_902797915.1 Oscillospiraceae bacterium | reverse complement strand
TTTTAAATCCATGGGGCACGAGGTACAGTTTTTCGGCATGGAGCACGAAAACAGGTGCGTGGGCAATAACGCCGAACAGTACACTGCGAATATGGATTTCCACGGCGGAAGCAAGCTTGCAAAGCTGACTTACCCGATTAAAACCATTTATTCTGCCGAAGCAAGACGAAAGCTGAACATTGTGCTTGATGATTTCAAGCCCGACGTGGTGCATCTGAACAATATTAATTATCAGTTAACGCCAAGCGTCATTCTTGCAGTTAAGGATTACGAAGGCAGAAGCGGCAACAAGGTAAAAATTGTTATGACCGCGCACGACGAACAGCTTGTCTGCCCCAACCATCTGATGTTTACCAACGATAAGATATGCGAAGAATGTCTTGGCGGAAAGTATTATAACTGCGTAAAAAACAGATGTATTCACGGTTCGGCGGCAAAAAGCCTTATCGGCGCTATGGAGAGCTATTACTGGAAATACCGCAAGGCTTATCAGTACATTGACTCTATAATCTGCCCCACCGAATTTCTTAAATCGAAGCTTGACACAAATCCCCTGCTTGCAGGCAAAACCGTTACCATTCAAAACTTTGCCGAGCCAAAGGAAAAACTGAACATAAAAAAGGAAAACTGCATTTTGTATTTCGGCAGATTCAGCACCGAAAAAGGAATTGAGTTGGTGCTTGCCGCAAAGGATTACCACTTTACCTGCGCGGGCTGCGGCCCGTTTGAAGAGCAGGTTGACTCTGCCGAAAACATAACGCATCTCGGATTTCAGACGGGAGCCGCGCTTGAAACGCTGATAAGAACCGCACGCTGCACCGTTTTACCGAGCATTTGCATTGAAAACTGTCCGTTCTCCGTGCTTGAAAGCATTACGCTCGGAACTCCGGTTATTGCCGCGGCAACGGGCGGCGTACCCGAGCTTGTTGAAGACGGAAAAACAGGACTGCTGTTTGAGGTTGGAAACCAAAACGCATTTGAGGAAGCGCTCAACAGAATTACAACAGACGACGCGCTTGCCGCCGAGCTTTCCGAAAACTGTATGAAAAAAGAGTTTGACACAGTTGAAGGCTATTGTGAAAAACTTATGGAAATATATAAGGACTGATAAAGAAATGTCAAAAAAACTTAACGGAACCGTAATTGTAACATACCGCTGTAATGCGCGCTGCACAATGTGTAACCGATACAAAGCCCCCTCAAAGCCCGAGAAGGAAATCAGTATTGAGACCATTAAAAAGCTGCCGCCGATGTACTTTACAAACATCACGGGCGGCGAGCCGTTCATAAGAACGGATTTAAAGGACATCGTGCGCGAGCTCAATAAAAAGAGCGACCGAATTGTTATTTCAACAAACGGATTTTTTACGGACAGGATTATTGATTTGTGCAAGGAATTTCCGAACGTCGGCATAAGGATTTCCATCGAAGGACTTGAGGAAACAAACAACGCAATCCGCGGTCTTGACGACGGCTTTAACAAGGGCTACGAAACCCTTAAAAAGCTTGTTGAAATGGGGCACCCCGACGTTGGCTTCGGAATGACCGTTCAGGACGCAAACGCAAAGGACCTTGTGCCGCTTTACAAGATTTCCGACAAGATGAATATGGAATTTGCAACTGCCTCCCTGCACAACTCGTTCTATTTTGTTGAGTCTAATAATATTATCAAGGACCGCCCGATGGTTGCCCAAAACTTTGAGGATTTAATTAACGAGCTGCTTAAAAGCAACAGCCCGAAAAAATGGTTCAGGGCTTATTTCAACCACGGACTGATTAATTACATTTACGGACAGGACAGACTGCTGCCCTGCGATATGGCGTTTGACACCTTCTTTATTGACCCTTACGGCGACGTTGTGCCCTGTAACGGCACAAAGGAAAAAGAGGTTATGGGCAACCTTAACACGCAGAGCTGGGACGAGCTCTGGAACAGCGAGCAGGCTGAAAAGGTGCGCCAGAAGGTTCGCTGCTGCGACAGAAAATGCTGGATGATAGGCTCGGCGTCCCCTGCTATGCACAAATATATATGGGTGCCTGCCGCGTGGGTTATCAAGCATAAGTTTTTGAGATACTTTAAAGACAAGAAATACGATATGCACGAGCTGCCGATTGTTTGTGATTACGAAAACGGCAAGGTTACCAAAGAGGAGCTTGACAGGCTTTCCACCTGTGAGCTTTACAACGCGGAGTCATAAACGGCAATGAAGGTATTAATCGTAAACGCAATACTCTATACAAGCGAAACGCGTGAAATAAAAAAAGTTAACTCGGTTAACGACACAATGATTTACGACCTGTGCCTTGCATTCAAAAACGCGGGGCACAATATTACGCTTTTTGCGGCAGAGGATTACAAGCCGAACGAGCAGACGGATTTTCCGTTTGAAATAATATGGGCAAAAACGAGACTGAAAAAGCTGTTTCCCGCAAACGCTCTGCCCTACTGCCCGCAGCTTAAAGAGCTGCTTAAAACAAGAGATTTTGATTTAGTAATAACGGGCGAGGCTTTTTCACTGCTGACGTTTATGGCGGTGCGAAACGCGCGGTGCAGGGTTATTATCTGGCAGGAGCTTGCAAAGCACAACAACATTATGCACAAACTGCCGTCAAAGATATGGTATAACACCATACCTAAGCTGTTTTACGGAAACACGCCTGTTGTTGCGCGAAGCCTTGAGGCAAGGGCATTTATTTCAAAATACTGCAGAAACGTTTCAGACAGGGTTATTGACCACGGCGTTAATCTGGACAAATTTGTACCCTGCTCTGAAAAGGAAAAATACTTCATTATTCCCTCACAGTTAATTCCCCGCAAGCAGATTGATAAATCAATCAGGGCGTTTGCCGATTTTGCCGCGGAGCAGGACGGCTACTTGCTTTACATCTTCGGCGAGGGAGAGGATGAAGAAAACCTGAAAGCCGTTGCCGCTGAAAGCGGTGTGGCGGACAAGGTTAAGTTTTTCGGCAAGGTTTCT
>CADBUK010000096.1 GCA_902797915.1 Oscillospiraceae bacterium | reverse complement strand
CACTTGTGTATATTAAGGTTTTATTATCTGGTAACTCATTATATATATTGTATATTATATAGGCTATAAAAACTGAAATAATAATGACACCAATTATTATTAATACTGAGAAGTCATGTTTTTTGAAAAATGCTTTTATATATGTTATCATAATATTTACCTATTTATAATTATAACCAACTTAAATGATTATGAAAAATATCAATTTTATAATGATAATAGCGCTAAAAACGTCTCTCATTCGAGAGACGTTTTTTTCTTTGGCTATTTAAGAAGTGATTTGTACATCTTAATATATTCGTTGGCGGATTTGCCCCAGCTCATATCGCAGCGCAGTGCGCGCTCAACAAGCACCTTGCGGGTTTCGGGGTTATTGTACGCGTCAATCGCTCTGTAAATAGCGCCCAGCATATCATAAGCATCGTAGGACTTAAAGGTAAAGCCGTTGCCCTTGCCGTCGCCGCTGTCGGTAATAGAGTCTTTAAGACCGCCCGTTTCACGAACAATCGGCAGTGTGCCGTAGCGCAGCGCAACCATCTGTGAAAGTCCGCACGGCTCGCTCTTACTCGGCATTAAGAACAGGTCTGCGCCTGCATAAATCTTTCTTGCCAAATCAGGCACGAAGCCAAGACGAAGCCCAACCTTGTCAGGATACTTGTCGTGCAGCTCTCTGAAGAAGCTTTCGTACTGCCATTCGCCGCTGCCAAGCACAACGTACTGAACGTCTCTTTCCCAAAGGCTCTTTTCAAGCACCTCTTTCATAAGGTCAACGCCCTTATGGCCAACAAGGCGGGTTACAATGCCCACAATCGGCACATCGGGATTAACCGCAAGCCCCATAAGCTTCTGCAGCTCTTCCTTGTTTTTAGCCTTGTTTGAGAAATCGTCCGCATTATAGTTTGCCCACAGTGCAGGGTCGGTTTCAGGGTTGTAGCTGTCAACGTCAATACCGTTAAGAATACCGCAGAGCTTCCAGCTTCTCTGATTTAAAATCGGGTCAAGACCGTGTGAATACCACGGGTCAAGAATTTCCTTGGCGTATGTCGGCGAAACGGTGGTAACCTTGTTTGCGCACTCAATACCTGCCTTCAGGAAATTAACAAGTCCGTCATACTGAATTAAATCATAATGCTCGGGAGCAATGCCCAAAACGTCCTCAAGCAGCTCGTTGCCGTACTTGCCCTGATACTGAATATTGTGAATGGTGAAAACGGTTTTAATGTTTTCAAAGCCCATTCTGTTTGCATAGTAGCAGCTGTAATAAAGCGGTGTTAACGCGGTCTGCCAGTCGTTGCAGTGAATAATATCGGGCTTCCAGTCAATTGCGGGGATGATTTCAAGCACCGCTCTTGAGAAGAAAGCAAATCTTTCCGCGTCGTCATAATGACCGTAAATACCGTCGCGCTTGAAGTAATACTGATTGTCAAGAAAATAGAAAACAACGCCGTTCAGCTTTGCTTCAAAAATTCCGCAGTACTGCCTTCTCCAGCTTACAGGAACGGAAATGGACGTAATGAATTTCATTTTGTCCTTATATTCCTGCTTGATTGAATCGTAAAGCGGTATAACAACTCTGCAGCCGATGAGCCTCTTGCGAAGCGCAATCGGAAGCGAGCCTGCAACATCGCCTAAACCGCCTGATGCCATCCAGGGATTAGCCTCGGATGCAACAAATAAAACTTTCATAATTAATCCTCCGTGTTAAGCGGGTAAACCCTTAAATCCTTGTGCCCTTTGAAAGAGTAACAGGGAAGGTGGTTGCACCCGAAAGCTCAACACCATCTTTAATATTAACGTCCTTGTCGGCAATTACGCAGTTAAGCTTTGCGTTTCTGCCCACATAGCCGTCCTGCATAACGATTGAATTTCTGACAACCGCGCCCTCTTCAACCTTTGCACCCTTGAAGATGATTGAATTTTCAACAGTACCGTTGATGATGCAGCCGTCGGCAACAAGCGAGTTGGTCAGCTTGGCGTCAGGACCGTAGAGCGACGGCATATCGTCTCTTTCCTTGGTGTAGATAGGAGCGTCCTTGCTGAACAGCTTTGCTCTGCTGTCCTTCTCAAGCAGCTTCATTGAAACGTCGTAGTAAGCCTGAATTGAAGAAATTGTGCCTACAAAGCAGTCCGTTGCGTCATAAGCGTGAACCTTTAAGTTTTTAAGGTTCGCCATAATAATATTTCTCTGGAATGAAATTTCATTCTTTGAATGAGAGGTTGTAACAAGGCTGTCAAGCAGGTATTTTTTCATCAGGATAATGTTTACGCTGTGGAAAACATCGCCCTCGTCCTGTCTGTCAAGTGAAGCCTCAATAATTCTGCCGTTATCGTCAACCTCGTCGAAGCAGAGGATTGAGCCGATTTTGTCAGGCATAGGAGCCTTAACGCCAACGATTGTAATGTCTGCGCCCGATTCCTCGTGAGCGTCAAACAAATCATTGTAGTTAAGGGAAAGAACATTATTGCAGTCGGAAAGAACAACGTAATTCTGAGTACTCTGCTCTAAAAAGCCCTTGTTGCCGTAAATAGCGTCAATTCTGTTGCCCCACATTGTTGCGGTGCCGATATTGAAAGGCGGCAGGATGAATAAGCCGTCGTTCTTTCTGCTTAAATCCCAGGGCTTACCCGTGCCAACGTGGTCCATAAGCGACTGGAAATTTGCGTTTGTAACAACGCCGATTTTTGTGATACCGCTCTCAACCATATTTGAAAGCGGGAAGTCAATCAGTCTGTAACGGGAGCAGAAGGGAACGGAACCCATTGTTCTCATTTCGGTTAAGCTGTCAAGAGCTTCTTCGTGAATATTGGCAAAAATCATGCCTAAAACTTTTTTTCCGTTCATTCTTAAACCTCCTCGCCTGATGCAATCATATCGCCGGGTTTAACAGATTTGCCCTTGCCGATTTTTGCTTCCGAGCCGATAACGGCAATGCCCCAGTTTTCAGGGTTTTCAAGCATTTCGGGAATTTCGCCTATCTGTGCGTTTTCGTCAATAACTGCATTTTCGGCAACTATTGAATAGTAAACCTTT
>CADBUK010000095.1 GCA_902797915.1 Oscillospiraceae bacterium | reverse complement strand
GCTGATTTTGCTTGGCGCAAGGCTGAGCCCCTGCTCCTTCGCCATTTTGATTGAAACCGAATGAAAATCGTTGAGGAAGGTTGAGCAACAGAAGGGTCTGCCGCAGATACCGAGACCGCCTATCATTTTTGACTCGTCGCGCACGCCGATTTGGCGAAGCTCAATCCTTGTGTGGAAGGTGTTTGCCAAATCTTTGACAAGCTCTCTGAAATCCACCCTGCCGTCAGCAGTGAAGTAGAAAATAACCTTTGTGCCGTCAAAAGCAAATTCAACGTCCGAAAGGCTCATTTCCAGCTTATGCTCCTCAATTTTGCGAAGGCAGGTTTCATAAGCCTCAAGCTCTTTTCTTTTATTCTCCTCAAGAATTTGCAAATCCCTTGGGGTTGCCGCTCTTAAAGCGGGCTTTAAAGGGGATGATATTTCGTCGTCATCAACCATTTTATTGCCGTCGGCAATCTTGCCGCACTCTATTCCGCGTGCGGTTTCAACGACTACATAATCGCCCTTTTTAAATTTCAAACCGTTTGGCGCAAAGTAATACGCCTTACCCGTATCCTTAAATCTGACGGAAATTATTTCTGTCATTTCAAGCCTCCAAATATATTATAACTACCTGCCTGCCGCACGCATTAATTCATACGAAATCCGTGTTGCAAGCAATGCCGAATTAGCGTTTTTATCTGCCATATCAATAAGCGACTGCGCAGCCTCGCAAAGCGCCATAAGCCTTGCCTTTGTAAAGCCCTGTGAAAGCTGTTGCACGATATCCGCCTGACCCGAAAGCACGTCCATTTGCGTAAGCGCGTCGCGGAAAACGGTTTTAAGCAGATTTAAAACCACTGAAATCTCACGGCGCTGTGTGCCGAGCTCGCTGACCGCTTTAAGCATTTCATACTCACTGTCCGCAAAAAGCGCCTGCACAACGGAATTGACAAGCTGGGTTATTCTTTCCATCTTGCCGCCCTCAAGGCTTTCGGCAGCCTTGCCGATATTGCCGCCGAATGCAGACACCGCCTCATAGGCAGAGTTAAAATCAATATCGGGATTATTCTGCGTAATAAGCTCTGCACCGAGCTTTGCGTCAACACCCGAAAGCGAAATCGTTACCGCGCGTGACAGCACGGTTTCAAGCAGCATTGACTTACTTGCCGCAGTTAAGATAAACACCGCATAAGCGGGCGGTTCCTCAAGCACTTTCAAAAGTGCGTTCTGCGCGCTTTCGCTCATACAGTGAGCATTGCCGAGAATATATATTTTATACTCCGCCTCATTAGGCGACATATAAACGTCCTTAATAACATCCCTGATTACTTCAACGTGAAAGGAACGGGCGCCGCCCGCTGCACTGTGCTCAAAAATATCGGGATGAACGCCCTTTTGCGCTTTTATGCACTGGGCGCATTCATAGCAGGGCTTTTCCCCTTCACTGCGGCAAACCAGATAAGCCGCAAGCTCGCGGGCAAGGGTTCGTTTGCCCAAGCCGTCCTCGCCTTCAAGAATGATGGCATGGGGAAAATGCGACGAGCTCAGCAAAAAGGAAAGCTGCTCTTTAATTTTTTCGTTGCCGAGAAAATATTTAAAATTCATAACTAAAACTTAACAAAATCCTCAACATCAATAATGAAGGCTACGCCGCCGTATTCCTCAACGTCAACGGGCTGTTTTAAAAGAGTGCCCGTAAGGGTGCTCTGCACGCCGTAATTGCGCACAATGCGCTTTGACACCGCGCCCTTCATTACGTCAAACGCTTCATCTACCTTTGCCTCATCAACGCCTATGAACAGGCAGGAATGCCCGTCCTCAAGAAACACGCCGTTTGTTGAAACCTTTGTGGCTGAAAAGCCGTTTTTACTTAAAGAATCAAGAACGTTCTGAACGTCCTTGTTAGAAATGATTGCAATAATAAGCTTCATAAAATCACACCTTATCAAATTATATTAGAAGCATAACTCAATAAACTTAAACCGAAATTAAAATTAAAAAATTATTTTTCCAAAACCATATCCCGCGAAACAGAAAACGCAAACGCGCCTGTAAGCAGGAACGTGCCCGCAAAATAAACCGAATTAAACGGGCAAACGCCGAGCGCAAGCCCCATAAGCTCGGGAAAAGCATAAACCGCGACAACAAAAGAGTAAGAAAAGCCCAAGCCCGAAACCACCCGTTTATTAAGCTTCGGCTGTGAGAACGACGCGGCATACGCCATAAAAAACAGGGTTGCAAAAATCAGCGCGGCGGTTTTATAAATTGCCTGCTGAACATTGTGCAAATCCTCAAGCGTGCTAAGGCTTGTCAAAAGCCCGAAAACCGCCCAGAACAGCGGAACGTAATGGAACAGGTTTATCCTTGTAAAATCATAGCCCTTATTATTTGAAAACAGGGCGATAACAAAGAAGTAAAGCGCGCAGATAAGCGCCAGCGCTCCGAAAAGCGCAAGCGGAATAACGTAATTCCACTTAACATAAGAATTCTTTGTAAGATAACCGTAAACGTTAATGCACTGGCGAACGAAATCATAAAACAGCGCCGCTGCGGAAAG